>NZ_JBMNDS010000025.1:12885-42232 GCF_052543295.1 Streptomyces sp. SAS_270 | reverse complement strand
TCCCCCCCCTCCCCCCCCCCTCCCCCCCCCCCCCCCCCCCCCCCCCCCCCCCCCCCCCCCCCCCCCCCCCCCCCCCCCCCCCCGACGCCGTACGGCAAAAACCGTCAGAACCGCCGAGTGATCAGCGCCTTCTTCACCTCGGCGATCGCCTTGGTGACCTCGATGCCGCGCGGGCAGGCGTCCGTGCAGTTGAACGTGGTGCGGCAGCGCCACACGCCGTCCTTGTCGTTGAGGATCTCCAGGCGCTGCTCCCCGGCCTCGTCACGCGAGTCGAAGATGAAGCGGTGGGCGTTCACGATGGCGGCCGGGCCGAAGTACTGGCCGTCGTTCCAGAACACCGGGCAGGACGAGGTGCAGGCGGCGCAGAGGATGCACTTCGTCGTGTCGTCGAAGCGCTCGCGGTCCTCGGCCGTCTGCAGACGCTCGCGCGTCGGCTCGTTGGTGTCCTTCGTGATGAGGAAGGGCATGACGTCGCGGTACGCCTGGAAGAACGGGTCCATGTCCACGACCAGGTCCTTCAGGACCGTGAGGCCCTTGATGGGCTCGACCGTGATGGGCTTCTCAGGGTTGATGTCCTTGATCAGCGTCTTGCAGGCGAGACGGTTCTTGCCGTTGATCCGCATGGCGTCCGAGCCGCAGATGCCGTGCGCGCAGGAGCGGCGGAAGGTCAGCGAACCGTCCAGGTCCCACTTGATCTTGTGCAGCGCGTCGAGGACACGCTCCTTCGGGTCGATCTCCAGCTGGAAGTCTTCCCAGGCCGCCTCCGCCGAGACTTCGGAGTTGAAGCGGCGGACGCGGAAGGTGACCGTGATGTACGGCGAGTCGGCGAAGCCCGCCTCGGGCTTGGCGTCTTCCTTGTCGAGAGTCGGGGTAGCCATCAGTACTTACGCTCCATCGGCTGGTAGCGGGTCTGGACGACCGGCTTGTAGTCGAGACGGATCGACTCGGTGCCGTCGTCGCCGACCTCGCGGTACGCCATGGTGTGGCGCATGAAGTTGACGTCGTCGCGGTTCGGGTAGTCCTCGCGGTAGTGACCGCCGCGCGACTCCTTGCGGGCCAGCGCCGACACCGCCATGACCTCGGCGAGGTCGAGGAGGTTGCCGAGCTCGATGGCCTCCAGGAGGTCGGTGTTGAACCGCTTGCCCTTGTCCTGGACCGAGACGTTCTTGTAGCGCTCGCGCAGCTCCGCGATCTTCTCGACCGCCGTCTTGATCGTCTGCTCGGTGCGGAACACCATCACGTTGGCGTCCATGCACTCCTGCAGCTCCAGGCGGATCGCGGCGACCCGCTCGGTGCCCGTCGAGCTGCGCAGCCGCTCGACCTGCTCGACGACCTGCGACGCCGGCTCCTCGGGCAGCTCGACGTGCGAGGAGACCGTGGCCGAGTACTCGGCCGCCGCGATACCCGCACGCTTGCCGAACACGTTGATGTCGAGGAGCGAGTTCGTGCCGAGACGGTTCGCGCCGTGCACCGACACGCACGCGACCTCGCCGGCCGCGTACAGGCCTGGGACGACGGTCGTGTTGTCGCTCAGCACCTCACCCGCGACGTTCGTCGGGATGCCGCCCATCGCGTAGTGCGCGGTGGGCTGGATCGGGATCGGGTCCGTGTAGGGCTCGATGCCGAGGTACGTGCGCGCGAACTCCGTGATGTCGGGCAGCTTGGCGTCCAGCTGCTCCGGCGGGAGGTGCGTGAGGTCGAGGTAGACGTGGTCGCCCTCGGGACCGCAGCCGCGGCCTTCACGGATCTCCGTGTAGATGGAGCGCGAGACGACGTCACGGGACGCGAGGTCCTTCATGACGGGCGCGTACTTCTCCATGAAGCGCTCGCCGTCCTTGTTGCGGAGGATGCCGCCCTCACCGCGGGCGCCCTCCGTCAGCAGGATGCCCATGCGCCAGATGCCGGTCGGGTGGAACTGGAAGAACTCCATGTCCTCCAGCGGCAGCCCGCGACGGTAGACCGCCGCCTGACCGTCACCCGTCAGCGTGTGCGCGTTCGACGTCACCTTGAAGAACTTGCCGGTGCCGCCGGACGCGTAGATCACGGCCTTCGCCTGGAAGACGTGGATCTCGCCGGTCGCCAGTTCGTACGCGACGACGCCCGCCGAGTGCTTGACGCCGTCGACCTCGACGATCAGCTGGTCGAGGACATAGAACTCGTTGAAGAACTCCACGCCCTCCTTCACGCAGTTCTGGTAGAGCGTCTGGAGGATCATGTGGCCGGTGCGGTCGGCCGCGTAGCAGGAGCGACGGACGGGCGCCTCACCGTGGTTACGGGAGTGGCCGCCGAATCGCCGCTGGTCGATCGTCCCGTTGGGCGTGCGGTTGAACGGCAGGCCCATCTTCTCCAGGTCGAGGACCGAGTCGATGGCCTCCTTCGCCAGGATCTCGGCGGCGTCCTGGTCGACCAGGTAGTCGCCGCCCTTGACCGTGTCGAAGGTGTGCCACTCCCAGTTGTCCTCCTCCACGTTGGCGAGCGCGGCGGCCATGCCGCCCTGCGCCGCGCCCGTGTGGGAGCGGGTGGGGTAGAGCTTCGTGAGCACGGCGGTGCGGCTGCGCTTCGTCGCCTCGATGGCGGCGCGCATGCCCGCGCCACCGGCGCCGACGATGACGGTGTCGTACTTGTGGATCTTCATGGTGTGTGCCTCAGCCCCGTGCCTATCGGATGTTCGGGTCGAAGGTGAAGATCACCAGCGTGCCCAGCAGGATCGTGAACACCGTGGCGGTGTAGAGCAGGCCCTTCAGCCACAGGCGTGTGTTCGCGCGCTCCGCATAGTCGTTGATGACCGTGCGCAGGCCGTTGGCGCCGTGCAGCATCGCGAGCCACAGCATGGCGAGGTCCCAGACCTGCCACCACGGGGAGGCCCAGCGGCCGGCCACGAAGGCGAAGCCGATCTTGGAGACGCCGCCGTCCAGCACGAGCTGGATCAACAGGTGGCCGAGGACCAGGACGACCAGCACGACGCCCGACAGGCGCATGAAGAGCCAGCCGTACATCTCGAAGTTGCCGCGGGTCGACTTGGGGGTCTTCTTGGTCCGCTTGCGCGGGGCCTCGATGAGCGGCGCCGGGTTGTCGACGTCGTACGCCGAAACTCCTGCGCCCTCGACGGGTCCGATCCCGGAGGCGGCGGTTTCAGTGGTGGACATCTGTGTCAGCTCCCGAAGACTTCGCGGAATGCGTGACCGAGGACGGGGTAGAGGGCCCCGGCCATCAGCACGACCCAGATACCGACGACGGACCAGAGCAGCTGCTTCTGGTAGCGCGGGCCCTTGGACCAGAAGTCGACGGCGATGACACGCAGGCCGTTGAGCGCGTGGAAGAGGATCGCGGCGACGAGGCCGTATTCCAGCAGCGCGACGATCGGCGTCTTGTACGTGGCTACGACCTTGTCGTAGTCCTCGGGGGAGACACGCACGAGAGCGGTGTCCAGCACGTGTACGAACAGGAAGAAGAAGATGAGGACGCCGGTGACTCGATGAGCCACCCAGGACCACATTCCTTCCCGGCCGCGGTACAGCGTTCCAGCCGGCACGGAAGTCCCTCCGGGAGCGGGGATTGGGGCCGCGCCGGCTTGTGTGGTCGGTCGGGCCCGGCCGGGTACGGTCCACCGGCCCTAAGCATCGTAGCGACGGTTGCCTGTGGGGCTTACAGGGGGCCTACCGGTGTGATCAAACTGGCACGCGTATGGGTTAGCGTCGGCGGCTTCTGGGGTGGGTTGTTCTGTTATCTGCCGAGTGCGGCGCCCTTATGGCTGGTCGCGCAGTTCCCCGCGCCCCTGAGCAGGTCCCCCAACCGTTGCCCCGCCAGGCGCCGGAGTTCCTCCGCGGCCACGACCCGCTCCTCCTCGGGATCGTTCGTCAACCGTGACCGGATGCCCGCCAGGACGTGGTCAAGTGCCTCGCCCTCGGGCGTGTCACCCAGGTAGATGACGAACGCGTGCCCGAACCGGGCCTCGTACGCCGCGTGTGCCGCGTTCAGCGCCATGTGTGCCGCGCCGTACGCGTCCTCGGGCAGCGACGGCAGCGACTCCCCGGCCAGCGCCTCCGCGAGGTCGCCCGGGGTCAGGTCGTAGGCCGCCTCGTCGGCCGCGGCGAGGAGGGCGTCCAGGTCGGGGTAGGGGCGGTGGTCGGCGAGGCGGTGGGCCCAGCGCAGGCTGCGAAGGCAGGTGAGGAGGGCGCGCTCGGCGGCTTCGGCGGACGCGGAGTTGAACGGCTCCAGGCGGGCCGGGGACGGCGCGGCGCCCTTCTGCTCGGGTAGTGCGACCTGGCCGGGGAGGCGTGGGAAACGGTGCGAAGGCAGCGTGGGTCCTCGGCGGTGAAAGGGGGCTGAAACGGGCGATATGCGTGGACGCCACGTGTGGGTCGGCAGGGGAAGGTGTGAGAGATGTGCCCTCACGTTATCCAGGAGGGTCAGCAGCTGTCCGACGGATGCCCGAATTTCACCCGCACGGGAGAGTTTCGGAACGTGTGGTGGACGCATGAAGTGCTCGTCGGGTCATAGGTTGGCGCGGTGAGCGAGCGCAGGCGCCGAGCACGGGCGCGACAGAGCCGAGTACGCACGGGCGGGATCCTCGTCGCCGCCGGAGTCGCCGTGGCGGGCGCCGCGGCCGCGGTCACCGTGAGCCTGTGGCCGAGCGGCGACAGCAGCGGGCCCGCGGCGCATCGGCCCTCGGACGCCGGATCCGCGACGGCGCC
Source organism: Streptomyces sp. SAS_270 (assembly GCF_052543295.1). Lineage (NCBI taxonomy): Bacteria > Bacillati > Actinomycetota > Actinomycetes > Kitasatosporales > Streptomycetaceae > Streptomyces > Streptomyces sp. SAS_270. The sequence goes on along the minus strand of NZ_JBMNDS010000025.1, from coordinate 37,538 downwards.
CCACCCCTCCGCCCGCACCAACGCCCCCAGCCCGTCCCCGACCCGCAGCTACCCCCTGTCCGCGACACCCCGCACGATCCCCGCCGTACGCGAGCACACCCCGGCGCGCGGACCGGGCTGGCGTCCGGCGCGCGGCGGCCGGGTCGTGATCGACGACGAGGAGCTCGCCGACGAGGGCCGGCTGCTCGCCGGGGAGATCGGGCTCACGTACGCCGGGCAGAAGGACGCCCGGGCGGGAGATGTCGAGCTGGGTCTCGATGGCGCCCGCACCGGCACGGAGTCGTACACCCTCACCGTCAAGAACCGCAGGGTCACCATCACCGCCCCGGCCGAGGCGGGCGTCTTCTACGGCACGCGCACCCTCAAGCAGGAGGTCCACGGCGGCGGTACGGCGCCCGAGGGCGTCGTCCACGACCGGCCGGCCAAGCCGCGGCGCGGGCTCATGCTCGACATCGCGCGCAAGCCCTACACGGCGGCCTGGATCGAGGACCGGGTGCGCGAGCTGGGCGACCTGAAGTTCAACGAGCTGGGCCTGCACTTCTCCGACGACCAGGGCTTCCGCATCGAGTCCGACAAGCACCCCGAGGTGGTGTCGCGGCAGCACCTCACCAAGGCCGAGGTCCGCCGGATCCTCGCGCTCGCCGCGAGCCGGCACATCACCGTCGTCCCCGAGATCGACTCGCCCGGCCACCTGGGCGCCGTGATCGCCGCGCACCCCGACCTCCAACTGCGCAGCGCGAGCGGTGGCGCCACGCGCGGCACCCTCGACATCTCCAAGCCCGGGGCGGCGAGGATCGTCGACGAGCTGCTGAACGAGTACGCCGGTCTGTTCCCCGGCGCGTACTGGCATCTCGGCGGCGACGAGTACCAGGCGCTGACGGTGTCGAACCCGGCGGCGTCGTATCCGCAGCTGGCCGCCGCGGCACGCAGCCGGTACGGCTCGGGCGCCGGGATCGCCGACCTCGCGACCGGCTGGCTCAACGACCGCGCCGACGTGGTGCGCGGGCACGACCGGACGCCGAGGGCCTGGAACGACGGGTTCTTCCGCGGCGGCGTGGTGCGGCCGGAGGGCGACATCGAGGTCGCGTACTGGACGGGCAAGGAGATCGGCGCCCGGCAGCCCGTCGAGTATCTGAGCGCGGGGCGCAAGCTGCTCAACTACAACGACGAGTACCTCTATTACGTACTCGGCCAGCCGCAGACCTTCGTCTACCCGGCCGGGGAGCGCATCTACGAGCAGTGGACCCCGCGCGTCCTGCGCGGCAGTACGCCGGTCGCGGGGAAGTACGACCCGCAGATCCTCGGCGGCACCTTCGCGGTCTGGGGCGACTTCCCGAACGCGCAGACGCAGGACCAGGTCGCGGCCGGCATCCGGATGCCGCTGCGCGCCACGGTCCAGAAGCTGTGGAACCCGAACAAACCGGCGCTGTCCTGGGCGGACTTCAGGAAGCTGGCGGACCGGCTGGGCTGATCCGAGAGCGGGAGCGGAGTGGACGGGCGGGTCGGGGGAACCGTATGTTCCGCCTGCTGAGCGTGAGGTTCTGGGGAGGATCTGTCGCGCCCGGCGCTCTGACCACCGCGTCCGGCCCACGGGTCCGACACGTACACCCGGGGGATCTCTCCAGCATGCTCTGCAGCCGTTGCCAGCACTTCGCCGCCGCACCCGGCGGAACCCTCTGCGACAACTGCGCGGCGGTCGCGGCCGCGTCGCCCGGCGGTCTGCCCGTCGCGCCGCCGATCGGCGGCGCCCCTCTCCACCCGCCGCACGGACACGCCTGGCTGCGCTCGCCCGTCGGGCTCGGCAAGGCGGCCGCCGCGCTGCTCGGACTGGTGATCGCGACCGACCTCTTCGCGATCTGGACCGACTTCACCATGTACGACGTGACGGGCAGGATCGCCGACGGCGACATCAGCGCGGCCGTCTTGCGGCAGGCCGACCACGCGGACTCGCTGTACTCGACGGCCGGGGTGGTGCAGACGAGCGCCCTGATCGCGACCGTCGTCGTCTACCTCATCTGGTTCCAGCGCGTCCGCGTCAACGCCGAGGTGTTCAACCCCTTCGGGCACAGCATGAAGCGGGGCTGGACGTGCTGGAGCTGGTTCACGCCCATCGTGAACTTCTGGTTCCCGCGGCGGATCATGGTGGACATCTGGGACGCGAGCAGCCCCGGCCAGAGGGCCCGTTCGCACGGGCTCGTCAACACGTGGTGGACGCTGTGGGTGGTCGCGTTCCTCGCCGACCGGGCCGGGTTCAACTCGTACCGCAAGGCGGAGACCGCCCAGGAGCTCCAGGACGCCAGCGTCCAGATCCTGTTCGCGGACGTCACCGACATCGCCGCCGCCGTCCTCGCGATCCTCGTCGTACTGCGCCTGACCCGGATGCAGAACGAGAAGGCGCACCAGGGCCCGGTGCCCGTCGGAGTCTGACTCCGGCCGGTCTGTCCGTTTCCCTGGCGTACTCCCGTACGACTGTGGTGTATTCGCCCCGAGCCGAACCGATACGCCGAGGTGATGCACCGAGGCGAATTGACGCACCGGGGGGAACCGGCATGGGCTACTGGGGGTACTACGTGGTCGGCAGAAGCGAGCGGCCGCTGGCCGAACTCGTGGTGCCGGCGGGGGCGCGCGGCATGGCCCTGCGGTCGACGGGGCCCGACGGCTGGCAGGTGTGGGAGTACCCGGGCGGCGGTGACGGCGGCGTCGGGAGCATGAACGCGCTCGCCCGGGAGACCGGCGCGCCCGCGCTCTTCGGGTACGTCATGGACAGCGACTGCGTGGCCGTCGAGGCGGCCGCGCCCGACAGCGGCGTCTGGACGACCTGTCTGGCCCGTGACGCGATGGCCGGCCACCTCGACGGGAACGAGGAGGGGCTGAGCGTCGACGACTGCTTCCTGGAGCCGCGCGACGCCGCCGAACGCGCCGTCGCCTGGGCCGCGGAGGCCGGGCACACCGTCGCCCCCGAGCCGTTGCTCGACATACTGACCGCCGATGCAGACCTGTTGGCTGAAAACCTCTTCTTTCGCCTACTCGACCGACTCGGTGTCGTACCGCTGTGACACTCAGGTACCGTCGCACGCAGTAAGGGGAAGTGCGGGCTCCGTACGGAAGAGGCGCCCTGTAGAGGGGCTTCGAGGGAGGCGTGATGAGCCTGGTGGAACTGATCGCTCAGGCCGACGAACGTGGTCTGGCAGCGAGCGGTTTGGCTTGTTTGGATCGGTGCGTGCCGCTGCTGGGCGGCGACGACGAGATCCTGCGGCCCCTGTGGGCGAGCCTCGTGGACGGGGACGCGTGGGGCGAACGGCTCGCCAAGGCCCGCGCGGACCTCGGCGAACCGGACGCCGAAGGCCCCGCTGCCGACGCGGGCCCCGACGCCTCTCCCGAGGGCGCCGCCGCGCTGCTCGCCCGCCGGATGCTCGCCGCCGTCCCCGCGGAGCCCTCCGCCGCCGAACTGCGCACCTGGGCCGACGCCTGCTCCGTCGCCGCACTCCAGATACACCGGCTCCTCGACGCCTCCGACGACGGCACGTCCTCGGTCGCGGCCCGCCGTGAAGGCCGTACGGAGGGCATGTCGCCGCTCGTCGCCGCCGAACTGCGCCGCCAGGTCACCATCCTGGAAGTGCTCGCGGGCCACGGCGCGGGCGGCGTGCGCCACGCGCGCGACGTCTCGACGGAAGGCCGGCGCGTGCTGCGGGCGGTCGTCTCGCGCCGGGCCCGCCGGGCCTAAACCTGCGGTGGCGAGGGGTTCCTGTGACCGTCCCGCGGTGGCGCGTGGGGGTCCTGGGCCGGTGTCGCGGACGGGCCCGGAACGCGTGACGAATCCCGCCCCCGCCACGCTCTTCGGAGTGTGACTGCACAGCAAGCAACCAGGCCCCACGCTGCGACGAAGCCCATGCGATGGGCGGCGGACGCGGTCGCGACGATGCGCGAGGGCGCGCGGCTGCGCCTCGACTACTCCGAACAGAGTCTGTGGCGCGTCGACCGGATGATCGAGGAGATACGCCGGGAGGGGGCGCCGTACGCCGCCGTCGAGGCGGTGCTGCGCGGATTCGGGGCGTACGCCGGTGAGGTCATCGCCCGGCGTACCGGCGCCGAGTGGTGGGAGACGGGCGGTGACCACTGGCTGCGCACCCCCGACGGGCGCCTGTGGGACCCGGTCGACGAGGCCCGCCGCTGCTACGCGGGCAACGGCTCGCTGCGGCTGCTGTGCCGGGACGCCACGACCGGATCCGGATTTCCGCAATAAGGTACGCGAGCGTTCCCAAAGGTGGGTTCCGGCGGGACCATGAGGGAAGTGCAACCGCCGTATCCGGGAGACCCCATGGCAGCGAACCGCCGTTGGGTCGGACGGGAAGCGGCTGGGAGTCCCGCTGTTGCTCCTCCGCGGGCGGATCGCCGACCTGGCAGGGTGCAGGATCGCCTTCATGGCCGGGCTGTTGGGCTTCGCCGCCGCGTCCGCGCTGGGCGGCGCCGCGGCCGACTCGGGGATGCTCTTCGCCGCGCTCCTCGCGCCGGCCGCCCTCGCCCTGCTCGCCACCACGTTCACCGACCCCAAGGAGCGCGGGAAGGCCTTCGGTGTGTTCGGCGCGGGCGCGGCGATCGGGCTGCCGGCGGGCGGCTTCCTCACGCAGTACCTGGACTGGCGCTGGTGCCTGTACGTCAACGTGCCCATCGCACTCGTCGCGTTCGCCGGCGCGTGGGTGCTGCTCGACAGAGGGGGACGTTCGCCCTGCCGGGCAGCGAGTCCCTCGTGGTGCGAGGGCAGGCGCTCTCCGGCAGACCGGCACGATCACCACCGCCAAGGGGGTGCGCAAGAGCGAGTTGGTGTACGTCGTCGGCGGCACCGGGTACGCCAAGAGCGCGAAGGTGAGTCGCACGGGGTCGGGCGGCACGGCCCGCGTTGAATCGGGTGGTGCGGGAGGCCACCCTTCCCTGCCGCCCGACGCGAGTCGGACGTGAGCGACGCAGAGCAACCTGAACAAGAAAGGCGAACGACGAACAACGGGCCGAAAGGTTGTACGTGGAACCTGGGTTCGGTGTGTGTGAATCGCCACTTCTGTGGACCGTGATGTTCCTGAGCCGGCATCCGCTGGGGCAACCGGGAAGGCCGGGAAGGGGTTTCCCCGGCCGAGCGAAGGGGTGGGGGCCATGAGGGAAGTCGAGGAGCGCGTACCGGGGGCGGACCGGATGCGCGGGTGTGCGACGGCCTTCGTCACGCATGCCACGGCCCGCAACCGCCTGCCGCTGGACTACTCCGTGGCCAGCCTCCGCGTCGTCGACTTCCTGATCGACGGACTGCGCAAGGGCGGGGCAGGGCGCGAGCGGGTCGGCGGCACGCTGTTCGGGCTCGGCGCGTACGTCGGTGAGGTGCTGGTGCGACGCGCGGGCGCGACCTGGGTGGACTTCGACGACGACCAGCGGGCGTATTTCGCCCAGCCGGTCGGCGTACGCATGCCGGACGGCCGGGTCTGGAACCCCCTCGGCAAGGTCCACAACCGTTTCGAGGTGGGCGGTCCCGAGGAGTCCCTGCAGACCTTCTACCTGATGCTGCCCGGGAGGGCCCGGCGCGCGGTGGCCTGACGGCGGGCGCCGGGCGAAGCGGTCCGGCCACGAACCCTTGGGTGCGGCGAGCGCGTCACGGCAGCAGCTCCCGGCCGTGCAGGATCAGCATGTCGGCGACCAGGCAGGTGACCTCGCCGTCGCCGGCGCGGCCGATCCACACCGGGTACGTGCCGTCGCCCAGGCCGCTCGGGTACGCGATGAGGTTGCCGCCGGACCGCGGGTCGTCGAGGACGAGGATGCCGTCGGGAAGGTCGTCGTCGGGGATGGTGTCCTGGCGGCCGGTGAGCCGCTCGGCCGCCGCCGCGTCGACGAAGCAGCCGGTGCCCGTGTCCACGCCGAAGCCGTAGAACTCCCCGTCCCTCAACGTGCGCGGGTCCTCGCCGGGGCGCAGCGCCAACTCCCAGGTCTCCGTGGGCTTTTCGCAGACGAGGACGCGGGCCGCGGTGTAGTCCTCCAGGCGGATGTGCGCGCCCTCGTACTCGCTCGCGTACGCGGCCATGGCGACCTCCACGCGGTACTCGCCCGGCGGCACCGTGACCGTGAAGGGCTCGACGGGGCTGTCCCAGCCCGGGTCGCAGGCGACGACACGGCCGGTCGGCAGCCGCAGCGGCCCGGCGTCGACGACGTCCCCGACGATGTACGGGCCCACGGGACCGTCGTACGGCGGCGAGAAGCGCGTGCCCGGAGTGAACGTCCAGGCGAGGTGGTGCGGTCGCATCGGGGCAGGGGGACGCCAGCTCGGGACGGGGGTCGCCGTCGTCCCCGTGTCCCTGTCCCCGCCCGTCTCGGGCGTCGGGGTTTCGCGCAGAGGGCCCGTCGGTCGGCCGTCCGTCGCGAGGGCCACCGCCCGGCCCCAGTCCCCGAACTCCGGTGCGGGCACACGGCGTTGGTTCTCGGGTACGTCGGGCAGCGTGTGCATCGAGCCGCCCCGCACTCCCTTCGGCTCGCAGACCTTGCGGCCCCGGCCGTCCGGGTGGAGGTCGGTCAGGATCCGGCCCGCCTCTGCCGCGAACTCGGCCATGTCATCGGTGTCGTAACGCCATTGAGCGAGGTGGCGGAGGAAGAGCTCCCCGGGTTCGAGCCGGCGCAGGTCGATCTCGCGGGTGCGCCGGCCCCGGTCGTCGTACGCCCAGATGCCGAAGTAGCCCTGCGCCCAGGCGACATGGAGCACGGCGGCCGGTTGCGGGTGACCCTCCTCGCGCAGCACCACCGCGTACTGCTCGCCCGCCGCGTCGCGGGCCGCGGCCCGCTGCCTGCTCATCGGGCCGGAAACGGTGCGGGACACCGGGTCCCAGCTCTCCCCGTACGTCACATCCAAGGTCACGTCTGTTCCAGCGCACCGGAGCCCGAAAAAGTCACCCCCGTTTCCGCGCCCGTGATGTTTGAGGTCATGGTTCCGCTGGGTCTGGTGGGACCGGTGCGTGAACGCGCCCCGGGCGGCGGGGAGAGAGAAGGAGCGGGGAGTCGTGGTGAAGGTGGTCATGGGAGGGGCGCGGAGCGGTCGGCCGAAGAGACGGCGGGTTGTGGTGGCCGCGTGTCTGGCGGTCCTCTGCGCGGTTCCCGCCCTGGTCTCGTGCGACGTACGACAGCGGCATGTCGTCCTCGACGGCGGTACGTTCACGCCGCTGACGCCCGAGGACGAAGCGCGCGGAACGCGGCTCGCCCGCACCGCGGCGGACCTTCTGCGCACCACCGACTCCGTACGGCTGAGCGTGACCACGGCCGGCAGTGGCAGTGGCGGCGCGGGTGGGCAGAAGGTCTCGCTGCTCATGGACCGTGACGGGAACTGCACCGGCACCTTCGACGTCGGCCCGATGCGTCGCGGCGAGCTCGTGGTGACCGGCAAGCAGGCGTACGTACGCCTCTCCGACGCGGCGCTCGACGAGATCCGCGCCTCCGCTCAGTCCCGTGGTGCCGAGGCGCGGGCCCGGGTCGCCCAGCGGACCGAGTTCGCGCGCGGCAAGTTCCTCAAGGCGCCCCTGAAGGACAGCGGGGGCCTCGCACCCTCCTCCTCCTGCGACCTCGACGCACTGCTGCGGAACCTCGACGGCGACCCCGGCGCCACGAAGGCCCTACCGGAGACCACCCGGTACGGCAGGCACGTCACGCCGCTCGTGGAGAAGGGGCGCGAGGGCGGCACCACGATGTACGTGGCCGCGAGCGGGCGGCCGTACATCCTCGGCGTCACCGGCCGGGAGAACGGTCGGTCGATGGAGATGCGGCTGTCCGACTACGGCAGTCCCCTCGACGTACACGCTCCGGGGGCGGAGGAGACCATCGTCATCGACCCGAACGCGTCCGGGAGCGGCGGCTCGCTGTTCGACCTCTGAGCGAGTCGGGGCGGGAGGGGAGCCTGACGGGCTGTGACATTTCTGTGGCGCGCGGCGCTGATCACGATGGGGGCGTGGACACGGCGAACCGTGGCTCGCGGTGCGCATTCGGACGATCTCGGTACGAGCGATGCAGGTACAAGCGATCTCGGCACGAACGAGGACAGTGTTGGGCCAGGGAGGGGAACCCCGCCGCGTGCAGGCTTACGACGGGGAGCTGGGCGTGGCCGTCGGGCAGGCGCAGGAAGGGGACGAGGCCGCCTTCGCGGTCGCGTACCGGATCGTCCAGCCGGGACTGCTGGGGTACCTGCGCGGAATCGTCGGCGACGACGCGGAGGACGTGGCGTCGGACGCGTGGCTGGAGATCGCGCGGGACCTGGGCCGCTTCCGGGGCGACGGGGCGGGGTTTCGCGGCTGGACCGCGACGATCGCCCGGCACCGGGCGCTGGACCACCTGCGGCGGCTGAAGGTACGGCCCCGGGCGACCGTGCTCGAACAGGACCTGCTGGAACTGCCCGGCACGCACAGCACACACGACCAGGCGCTGGAGTCCCTCTCCACCAGGGACGCCCTCCGGCTGGTCGCGGGGCTGCCGCGCGACCAGGCGGAGGCGGTGCTGCTGCGGGTGGTCGTCGGCCTCGACGGGCCCGCGGCCGCGCGCGTTCTGGGCAAGCGGCCGGGCGCGGTCCGCACCTCCGCCCACCGCGGGCTCAAGCGCCTTGCCCGGCAGTTGGGCGCCGAGGGTGTGACGGATGAAGGCCCCAGCACGCTGGGGGAGTCGAGATGAACCGCAGGACGGCCGACCAGACGGCCGAGAAGAACCACGAGAAGTTCATGAGTGACCGCGAGCGGTACAGCGAGAAGTTCAAGAGCGACTGCGAACGGTCCGAGAGCGACGGCGAGCGGTCGCGGAGCAACGGCAAGCAGTCCCAGAGCGACAGCGAGAAGTCGCAGACCAACGGCACGCAGCCGTCGGGCAGAGGCAGAGACGGATCCGGACATGGGTGAACGACACAGCCACGGCGGGGCGCCCGACCGCCGGGCCGCGCGCCCTGACGCCGCACGCCCTCTCGACGCCGCGGCGCCCCTGCCCGCCCACCCCGGCACCTCCGCCGCTGCCTCCACCCCGGGCGTCGACGCGCTCCTCGCCGCCGCCGTGCGCGCCGGAGCCGTGGATGCCGAGCGGGAGGCGCGGGCCGTAGCCGCCTTCCGTGCCGCGCGGGACCAGGGGGCGTATGCCGCGCACGCCGCGCGGACCCGGCGCCGGGACGACTGGCGACCGCGGCAGGAGAAGACGAAGCGTTCGCTGCGGGCCACCTTCGCGGTGCTGGCGGCGAGCGTGACGCTGGGCGGGGTCGCCGTCGCGGCCATCGGCTCCTCGTCGGACGGCGACGCTGGTGACCAGAGCCGGACACGGCCGTCGAGCAGCGCCCCGGACCATTCCGCCCCGGACTCCGCGAACCCGGCGCCGCCGGGCTCCTCGGCCCCCGGCACGACCGACGCGGCCACGCCGTCCCCCCACCCGTCGCAGGCCCAGGACACCGAGGCCCACTGCCGCGCGTACGAAAAGGTCGGGGGCCGGGGCAAGGCACTGAACTCCACGGCCTGGCAGCGGCTCGTCGACGCGGCGGGCGGCGAGGACAAGGTGGCCGCGTACTGCGCCGCACAACTGGCCGAGAACGCCACGGGCACGGGCACGGACACGAGCACGGACAAGGGCAAGGGCGGCAGCGAGAGCAACGGAAACGGCGCTGCCGGTACGGCACGGGCGACCCCGACCCCGGCGACTCCCACCCAGGCGGCGACGCCGAAGCCGGGGAAGTCCAAAGGGAAGCCGTAGACCCGTCGACCCGCTCTGTGCCTAGCGCCAGTCGGGTACGCCCGAGACGGGCGGCAGCTGGGCTTCGATCTTGGCCCGGATCTCCTGCATCACGGCGACGATGCGGGCCTCGTGCTCCGGGGTGAGCCGGGCCATCGGCACCGAGCAGCTGATGGCGTCGGTGGCCGGGGCGGCGTAGCGCAGAGCGAAACCGAAGCCGGCTATGCCCGTCACCGTCTCCTCCCGGTCGATGGAGTAGCCGCGCTCGCGGATGCGGGCCAGGTCGGCGAGGAGGGACGCGCGGGTGGTGTGCGTGTTCTCGGTGAGGGCGGTCAACGGCCCCTCCGGTAGCGGCAGTTCGTCGTCGGAGCGCTCGGCGAGCAGTGCCTTGCCGAGTCCGCCGGCGTGGGCCGGGACGCGGCGGCCGACGCGGCTGATGGTGCGCAGGTACTCGTGGGACTCGCGGGTGGCGAGATAGACGACGTCCGGGCCGTCGAGCCGGGCCATGTGGATCGTCTCGCCGAGCGCGTCCGACGCCTCGTCGAGGTAGGGACGGGCGACCCGGATGCGCCGGTCGCCGTCGAGGTAGCTGGTGCCGGTGAGCAGCGCACGGATGCCGATGCCGTAGAGGGAGCCGGTGGCGTCGGTGCGGACCCAGCCGCAGTCGACGAGGGTCTGCAGCAGCTGGTACATGCTGCTGCGCGGCACGTCCAGCTCCTCCGCGAGCTGGTCCAGGCGCGAGGGCTGCTCTCCTCGTCCCGCGAGCAGTTCCAGCAGCGCGACGGTTCTGGCCGCCGACTTCACCCCGCGGACACCTGTCTTCTCCGGCATGGGCTCAATCGTAGATCCGCGCCGATTCGCAGAGGCGCACCCATTGACCGCTCTCGTTCACCCATCTAACCTCCATCTGCATACGTAGACGGCATCCGCATACAGGGATGGGATTTCATGACAGGGATCAGCGCTGAGCTCGCAGAGGTCGTCCAGCGACTCCGGGACGGAATGGCGGGCGGAGTGCTTTCCTTCCCCCTCACGAGCTTCCGGGACGACGGCGGGCTCGACCTCGACGCGTACCGGGCGTACCTGACCGGCCGGCTGGCCACCGCACCCGGAGCGGTGTTCCCCGCCTGCGGGACCGGCGAGTTCTTCTCGCTGGACGAGGACGAGTACGCGGCGGTCATCGAGGCCACGGTCGAGATCGCCGACGGACGGATGCCGGTGGTCGCGGGCATCGGTTACGGCTGGGCGCAGGCGCTGCGCTTCGCCCGGATCGCGGAGCAGGCGGGAGCGGACGCCGCTCTGGTCCTGCCCCACTACCTGGTGGGCGCCCCGCAGGACGGTCTGGTGGAGCAGCTGCGCCGGATCGCCGCGGGGACACGACTGCCCTTGATCGCGTACCAGCGTGACCAAGTCGCCTTCACGGCCGCCTCGTTGAGGCGTATCGCCCGGATCGACGGGGTGATCGGGCTCAAGGACGGGCACAGTGACCTCGACCGGCTCCAGCGCCTCACCCTCGCCGCCCCCGAGGGCTTCCTGTTCTTCAACGGCGCCTCCACGGCCGAGATCCAGGCCCGCGCCTACGCCACCGTCGGCGTCCCCGCCTACTCCTCGGCCGTCCACGCCTTCGCCCCCGAGATCGCGAACGCCTTCTTCGCCGCCCTGCGGGACGGTGACGACGCCGTCGTGACCGGGCTCCTGCGCGAGTTCTACGTCCCCCTCGTCGAACTGCGCGACCGGGTGCCCGGCTACGCCGTCTCCCTGGTCAAGGCCGCAGCCCGGCTGCGCGGCCTCCCGGTCGGCCCGGTGCGCGCCCCGCTCACCGACCCGTCGGACGCGGACCTCGCCGACCTGGAGAAGGTGCTGGACCACGGACTGAGCCTGGTCGGCGCCGTACGGCAAACCGCCTGACGAACCCGGCGGGCACCCCGCCGTGCCCGCCGGACGCCCCACCGACGCACCTCCCGCTCACCCCCCACGCCCTCCCCTTCGCTCGACAGTTCAAAGGAGAACTGCCATGCCACTTCTCGTGGTCGGGATCAGCGTTCTGGTCCTGCTGCTGCTCATGACCAGGCTGAAGCTCAACGGCTTCGCGGCTCTGCTGCTCGTGGCGGTCGGCGTCGCGCTGGTCCGGGGAATCCCGGTGGCGACCATCCCGGACGTCCTCTCCGAGGGCATCGGGGGCCAGATCGGCGACACCATGCTCACCATCGGGCTCGGCGCGATGGTCGGCCGCATCATGGGGGACTCCGGCGCCGCACAGCGCATCGCCGGCAAGCTCCTGGACGCCTTCGGCCCGCGCGGGGTCCAGATCGCCATGGTGATCACGTCCATGCTGATCGGCGTGACCATGTTCTACGAGGTCGCCTTCATCATCATCGTGCCGATCGCGTTCACTCTGGTCCGGGTCACCGGGTCGAAGCTGCTGTGGGTCGGCCTGCCGATGTCCATCGCGCTGTCCACGATGCACAGCTTCCTGCCGCCGCACCCCGGCCCCACCGCGGTGGCCGCGACCTTCCACGCCTCCGTCGGACTGACGCTGTTCTACGGCCTGTTCATCGCGATCCCCGTCGGTGCGCTCATCGCCCTGGTCTGGCCGCGCCTGCCGTTCATCCAGGCGATGAACCCGTCGATTCCCCAGGGCCTGGTCACCGAGCGCGAGTTCACCGACGAGGAGATGCCCGGCCTCGGCTGGTCGCTGTCCGTGGCGCTGTTCCCCGTGGTGTTGATCGTGGCCGCCGCCGTCACCGACATGGCCACCTCGTCCGAGACCCCGTTCCTGCACACCGTCGCCTTCATCGGCTCGGCGCCGATCGCGCTGCTGCTCACCCTGTGCCTGGCGAGCTGGGCCTTCGGACCTCGGATCGGCCGCAGCCTGGAGGAGGTCGGTGAGTCCTGCGCCTCGGCGGCGAAGGCGATGGCGATGATCCTCCTGGTCATCGGCGCCGGCGGGGCCTTCAAGAACGTCCTCGTCGAAGGCGGCATCTCCGACTACATCAAGGACGCCACCGACGGCTGGTCGATCTCGCCGATCATCCTGGCCTGGCTCGTCGCCGTCATCCTCCGTATCGCGCTCGGCTCGGCGACGGTCGCCGTCGTGACGGCCTCCGGTGTGGTGCTGCCGCTGCTCGCGGGCAGCGGGGTCCACCCGGAGGTGATGGTGCTCGCCGTCGCCTGCGGCTCCATCGCCTTCTCCCATGTCAACGACCCCGGGTTCTGGCTGTTCAAGCAGTACTTCAACCTCTCCGTCATCGAGGCGATCAAGGTCCGTACGACCTATACGACGGTGCTCGCGATCCTCGGCCTGGGCGGCGTCCTGGTCGCCGAGCAGGTCCTCGACGCGCTCAGCCTCTAAGAACCCACCACTCCACCGCAGAAAGGCACCCGATGAGCATCGGACAGCCGACCGTCACGGCGTTCGCCGTCTACCCCGTCGCCGGCCGGGACAGCATGGAGCTGAACCTCTCCGGCGCGCACGGCCCCTACTTCACCCGCAACATCGTCGTCCTCACCGATTCCGAGGGCCGTACGGGTCTTGGCGAGGTACCCGGCGGGGAGCAGATCACGCGGACGCTGCGGGACGCCGAGTCGCTGGTCGTCGGGGCGAAGGTGGGCGACTACAAGCGGGTGCTGCGCGAGATCGGCGACCGGTTCGCCGACCGCGACTCGGGTGGCCGTGGTGCCCAGACCTTCGACCTGCGCACCACCGTCCACGCGGTCACCGCTGTCGAGTCGGCACTCCTCGACCTCCTCGGGCAGCACTTGGACGTACCGGTCGCGGCACTGCTCGGCGACGGCCAACAGCGCGACTCCGTCAGGGTGTTGGGCTACCTCTTCTACGTCGGCGACCCGGACCGCACCGACCTGGAGTACGTCCGCGAAACCGACTCCCCGGTGGACTGGTACCGGATCCGGCGCGAGGAAGCCCTCACGCCGGAGGCGATCGTCCGCCAGGCGGAGGCCGCCTACGACCTGTACGGCTTCCGGGACTTCAAGCTCAAGGGCGGTGTCCTTGAGGGCGCGGAGGAGGTCAAGGCGGTCCGCGCCCTCAAGGACCGCTTCCCGGGGGCCCGGATCACCCTCGACCCGAACGGCGCCTGGTCCCTGGCCGAGGCGGTCGAGCTGTGCCGTCCGCTGGGCGACACACTCGCGTACGCCGAGGACCCCTGCGGGGCCGAGGGCGGCTACTCCGGGCGGGAGATCCTCGCCGAGTTCCGCCGCGCGACCGGCCTGCCCACCGCGACCAACATGATCGCCACCGACTGGCGTCAGATGACCCACGCCCTGGCCCTCCAGTCGGTCTCCATCCCGCTGGCCGACCCGCACTTCTGGACCATGCAGGGCTCGGTACGCGTCGCGCAGCTGTGCAATGCGATGGGCCTGACCTGGGGCTGCCACTCCAACAACCACTTCGACATCTCGCTGGCCATGGTCACCCACTGCGGCGCCGCCGCCCCGGGCGAGTACAACGCCCTGGACACGCACTGGATCTGGCAGGAAGGAAAGGAACGCCTCACCACGGCCCCGCCGCGCATCGTAGGCGGCGAGATCGCCGTCCCCGAGGCCCCGGGCCTGGGTATCCAGCTCGACATGGACCGGCTCCTGGCGGCCCACGAGCTCTACCAGCAGAAGACGCTGGGGGCCCGCGACGACGCGGTCACCATGCAGTACCTCGTCCCCGGCTGGGAGTTCGACAGCAAGCGGCCCTGCCTGGTGCGGTAGCCCCGAAGACCTGGGGCCCGACGAGATCAAGGACGGCGGCGGGGACTGCGACGCGGAGACGACCGGGGCCGCCACCCCCCACAGGAGAGGCCCCGGCCGTCGCGCGGTACGGGCCGCGCGGCGGCCCGTACTCTCTACAGCGTCGCGGCTGCGTTTTCTGTCACACCTCGCTGCGTCACGAGATAGTTGCACGTTGTACGGACATGGACGGGGAGTGGTTTCAGGCCGTAACGTGCCATTCGCGCCGGACTGCGCAGCGCGGCCGACTGACTAGCGGCCCCAGAAAAACCGCAACCATCAATTGAGCACCACGATGGTGAGCAACCAGGTCCGTGAGAGCGGCGCCGGATCAGGCGCATGAGGGAGTGCGGTGCTGGGGGACGACGCGGAGCTGACCGCCGCCGTGCTTGCTGCACAGGCCGGGGACGAGACCGCGTTCCGGACTGTGTACCGCGCGGTGCACCCCAGGCTGCTCGGATACGTCCGGACGCTGGTCGCCGACCCCGACGCGGAGGACGTCACCTCCGAGGCCTGGCTGCAGATCGCCCGTGACCTCGGACGGTTCGACGGCGACGCCGACCGCTTCCGCGGCTGGGCGGCCCGCATCGCCCGCAACCGCGCCCTCGACCACATACGGATGCGCGGGCGCCGCCCCGCGATCGGCGGCGACGAGACCGAGCTGACCGGCAGGCCCGCCGAGTCCGACACCGCGGGCGAGGCGATCGAGGCGCTGGCCACCGGTCGGACCCTCTCCCTCATAGCCCAGCTCCCGCAGGACCAGGCGGAGGCCGTCGTGCTGCGCGTTGTCGTCGGCCTCGACGCCAAGACCGCGGCGGAGACCCTCGGCAAGCGCCCCGGAGCCGTGCGCACGGCGGCGCACCGCGGTCTGAAGCGACTGGCGGAGCTGCTCGGCGGCGATCCGGAATCCGCCGGCGCGCTCGACGCCGTACCCCCACAAAGAGAACCGCGCACGCGCGCGGCGACGTCCGCGGGTGTGACGCATACGCGTCCGCGGACGCAGAAGGACATGTGATGGCCGACGAGCACTACAGGTGGCTGGACCGCGACGCGGCGGAGCGTCTGCTGAACGGTGAGCCGCTGGAAGACGTCGACGCCGACCTCCGCGCCGAGGCCGACCGGCTCTCCCGGGCCCTGCACGCGCTGGCCGCCGAACCCGCCCTGAGCAGCGCGGAGTTGCCCGGCGAGGCCGCCGCGCTGGCCGCGTTCCGGAAGGTTCAGGAGGGCCAGGCGGGACCCGACGGCGAGGCGGTTCAGGTGGGTCGCGGCAGGGGGCGTGCGCACGGCGCCGACGTGGGCCTCGTCCGTCTCGGGCGCCCCGCCCAGGACGGCCGCCGGGCCCGCTGGGGGCGTCCCGCGCGCCTCGGGCTCGCCGCCGCGCTGGCCGCCGGAATGCTCGGCGGAGTCGCCGTGGCTGCCGGAACCGGAGTGCTGCGGACCCCCTTCGGCGACGACCGGCCGGGCCCTGTCGCCTCTGTCACGGCCGCTGTGACACCGGACCGTCCGCTTGTCTCGCCGCCGCCGGGCGGCGACCGGCGGGAGGGCCTGCAGGCACCGACGCCCGGCGGCAAAAACAGCCCCTCCGGCGGCACCTCGTCGCACGACCCGTCGAAGGACGGGAGCGGGGAGGGGCCCGGGAACGGCGCGAGCGCGCGGCCCGGTTCCGACTCCTCGGGGCGTTGGGATGCGAGCCGGTACGGCGGGGGAGCGAGCGGTCTGCTCTCGTCCTGCCGTGACCTGCGCGCCGGCAAGACCCTGGAGAGCGGCCGCCGCCGCGCCCTGGAGGGCGCGGCCGGTGGCGGCGGCACGCGCGTGAAGAATTTCTGCAAGGACGCCGTGACCGACGCGGACGCTCGCACACACGACGACGACAAAGGCGATAGAGGCGACAAAGGCGGCAAGGGTGCCAAGGGCTCGGGCAGAGGTTCGGGCAAGGGCTCCGGCAAGGGTTCGCACGGCGGCTCCGGCAGCGGAGGTCGGGGCGACCAGGACGACCAGGGCGACCGCGGTGGCGACGCCGACGGTCACATACGCGGCGGCCACGGCCACTCCGGCGGCGACCGCCGGGGCGGCGGAAACGGCCATCGCGGCAGCGGGGGAACCGTCATCTCGGCACCCGTGAGCCCGCACCCGACTCCGAGCCCGATGCCGAGC
Organism: Streptomyces sp. SAS_270; assembly: GCF_052543295.1. Taxonomy (NCBI): domain Bacteria; kingdom Bacillati; phylum Actinomycetota; class Actinomycetes; order Kitasatosporales; family Streptomycetaceae; genus Streptomyces; species Streptomyces sp. SAS_270. Next base: position 20,939 of record NZ_JBMNDS010000025.1, on the reverse strand, counting down.
CGCAGCGCGCTGTAGCTGCTCCGACCGTCCGGACCTGCGCCGCCAGAACCCCTCCTGACCTGCGATTTCCCGGTTCGTTGAACTTTCTTCGACGCAGGTGTGACGTTTTCAGCCGCCGTAACGCAGTAATGAGTGAGCCGACTGGTCATCGGCCGTAGCACCGAGCCGGAGTTCCCCCCGTACTCTCGGCCCGGTGCACACGGCGCGGGCGGGACACGTTCCCCCGGTTCCGCCCGCGCCCCACTCACCCACTCGCCCCGCTTCCGGGGCTCCGCGCAGGACGGCGTCACCAGTAGACGACGACCTTGTCCCCGTTGCGGACCTGCGCGAACAGCTTCGCGATCTTCCCCTCGTCCCGTACGTTGACGCAGCCGTGCGAGGCGCCGTAGTAGCCGCGGGCCGCGAAGTCGGAGGAGTAGTGGACCGCCTGGCCGCCGCTGAAGAACATCGCGTACGGCATGGGCGTGTGGTAGATCGTCGACACATGGTGGCGTGACTTGAAGTAGACGTTGAACACACCTTCACGGGTCGGCGTGTACTGCGAGCCGAACCGCACGTCCATCTCGGAGACCGTTCTGCCGTCGATCATCCAGCGCAGCGTGCGGCTCGCCTTGCTGACGCACAGCACCCGGCCCGTCATACAGCGCGGATCGGGCTTCGCGGCCGGCTGCCCGCCGTACGGGTAGAGCTCCCAGTCGGCCGGTGAGTGCGTCATCTTCCGCAGCCGCTGCCAGGTGACGGCGTCCATCTCGCCGGTGCGCGGCAGGCCCCGCTTGCCCTGGAAGCCCTTCACGGCCGAGACCGTGGGGGAGTCGTACGTCCCCGTGGGCGCCGTGATGAGCCAGGCGACCTGGTGCAGCCGGGCCTGGAGCCGGCGGACCTCGGTGCCCTTGTCGCCATGGGACCAGAGCACCTCGGCGGCGGGTCGAGCGTCACCGGAGGAGCGCTCGGACGAACTCTTGGAGGCGGTGCCGCTCGGCTTGGCATCGGCCGGTTTGCCCGTGACGTCGATGTGCACCGGCGGCTGCTTGCCGTCCGCGTCCACGGCGTGGGCCGTGCAGCCGCAGACGGCCGCGAGCACCGCGAACGCGGCCAGCGCCCTTGTGATGCCGGCCGTCATGCGCGGCCTCGTCATGGCTGTCGTACGCATCCCGACCCCCCGTTGCTTCCCCGGAACCGATGATCGGCTGTGCCACATTCTCACTTGAGAGGTTCCCCGCACAGGCCCGGTGACGAACTACGGTGCAAGGTGGTGAACAGGTCTGTGAGCAAGGTCCCAGCCTGGTCCTCTCCAACGGGCGCACGGCCGCCACTACAGTCCGTCGCGAGGGTCGGGTCCTACTAGTAAGTAGCTTCAGCGGGAGGCACAGCAATGGCGCGCGAGTCGGAGTCCGGACTGCCCATCGAGCCGGTCTACGGACCGGATGCTCTGGAGGGCTGGGATCCGGCGGAGAAGCTGGGTGAGCCCGGGAAGTACCCCTTCACCCGAGGTGTCTACCCGTCGATGTACACGGGCCGGCCGTGGACGATGCGGCAGTACGCCGGGTTCGGTACCGCGGTGGAGTCGAACGCCCGCTACAAGCAGCTCATCGCCAACGGCACCATGGGTCTGTCCGTCGCCTTCGACCTGCCCACCCAGATGGGCCACGACAGCGACGCCGCCATCGCGCACGGCGAGGTCGGCAAGGTCGGCGTCGCCATCGACTCGGTCGAGGACATGCGGATCCTGTTCGGCGGGATCCCGCTGGACAAGGTGTCCACCTCGATGACGATCAACGCCCCCGCCGCGCTGCTCCTGCTGATGTACCAGCTCGTCGGCGAGGAGCAGGGCGTCCCGGCCGACCAGCTGACGGGCACGATCCAGAACGACGTGCTCAAGGAGTACATCGCCCGCGGGACGTACATCTTCCCGCCCAAGCCGTCGCTGCGCCTGATCGCGGACATCTTCAAGTACTGCAAAACCGAGATCCCGAAGTGGAACACGATCTCGATCTCCGGCTATCACATGGCCGAGGCCGGTGCCTCCCCCGCGCAGGAGATCGCGTTCACGCTGGCCGACGGTATCGAGTACGTCCGTACGGCGGTCGCGGCCGGCATGGACGTCGACGACTTCGCCCCCCGGCTGTCGTTCTTCTTCGTCTCCCGCACGACGATCCTCGAAGAGGTGGCCAAGTTCCGTGCGGCCAGGCGCATTTGGGCCCGGGTGATGAAGGAGGAGTTCGGCGCGAAGAACCCGAAGTCGCTGATGCTCCGCTTCCACACGCAGACCGCAGGCGTGCAGCTGACCGCGCAGCAGCCGGAGGTGAACCTGGTGCGCGTCGCCGTCCAGGGCCTCGCGGCGGTCCTCGGCGGCACCCAGTCGCTGCACACCAACTCCTTCGACGAGGCGATCGCGCTGCCGACCGACAAGTCGGCCCGCCTCGCCCTGCGTACGCAGCAGGTCCTGGCCTACGAGACGGACGTCACGGCGACGGTGGACCCCTTCGCGGGCTCGTACGTCATCGAGCAGATGACCGACGAGGTCGAGGCCGCCACCGTCGAACTCATGGCGAAGGTCGAGGAGCTGGGCGGCGCCGTCAACGCCATCGAGCACGGCTTCCAGAAGGGCGAGATCGAGCGCAGCGCGTACCGCATCGCCCAGGAGACCGACTCCGGTGAGCGCGTCGTCGTCGGCGTCAACCGCTACCAGCTCGACACCGAGGAGCCCTACGAGCCCCTCCGCGTCGACCCGGCCATCGAGGCCCAGCAGGCGGCCCGCCTCGCCAAGCTCCGCGCGAACCGCGACCAGTCGGCGGTCGACGCCGCCCTGGCCGACCTGAAGAAGGCGGCGGAGGGCACGGACAACGTCCTCTACCCGATGAAGGACGCCCTGCGCGCCCGCGCGACGGTCGGCGAGGTGTGCAACGCGCTGCGGGGGGTCTGGGGGACTTACGTGCCTACGGATGCGTTCTGACCCACCTCTCAGGTGGAACCCGTGGAACCTGGCCAACGCCTCGGTGGAACCCGCGAGTTGGGCCGTGCGTCATATGGACGGACGCACGGCCCAACTGCTCCGCCGGGAGGCCCGGATGAGGTTCGAGACGCCGCGTGAGCGTCCGCGGACGCCGAAGGAACAGGTTCAGCCGCCGGCCCCGCGCGAGCGGGACCCGATCATCCCGCCGGAGCATCAGCCCGGCGGCGCACACCCGATCGAGATCTCCATCGCCGCACTCCCGGCCGAGAAGCGCCATGCCGGCTTCGAGGTCCATGACCGGCCCGAGATGCCGATCTTCGTACGGCGGACCATCCCCTGGTACGTGAACGAGCGCAGCGTCATGCGGAAGGTGACCGCCAGGCTCGTGGGCGTGAGCACGCTCGTCGACGCCAGGGCAGCGACCAGCGATCTCGCGATCAAGATCCATGAGTTCGGTGCGATCGAAGGCTTCCCGGCACCTGTCGCGGTCGTCGGGTGCCCTCTCAGGAAGGGGCCCGCGCCGCAGGACCTGGCGTCGAGGATCGAGCAGCTGCCGTTGCCGAAGGACCACGCGGCGAGGGTCGAGGAGCAGCTGTCGTCGAAGAGTGCGGCGTTCGCGGCACCCGTCATCTCCGCAGAGCACGGCGACATGACTGCTGCCGCCCTTCAGGCCGCCACCGCGGTGCTGGGCGAGCCGGAGGGGTGGGAGAGCAAGGTCGCCCGTGTCGTCCTCGAAGGCTTCATGTGGTTCGTCATTCCGACCAAGCCGATCACCAGTGTCGTAAAACTGCTGAGCGACGCGGTGCGGGACGACGAAGCGCCGCAGGCGTGGACAGACCTCGCCCAGGGGCAGTTCGTGGGCGCGATGTGCCACCTCGATCCGCTGCCGTTCGTCGCCCTGGGATGACCGGCGGATCCGCCCCGCGAAACGCGGAGGCCGAGTGTCGTACCCCCGTGCGACACTCCATCTCATGCTTGGTGTCATCGATCTGCCCACCTATCTCGCAGGCCTGATCCTCATCGTCCTGCTCCCCGGGCCGAACTCGCTCTACGTCCTGTCCGTCGCCGCCCGCCGAGGCGTACGTACGGGCTACAAGGCCGCCGCCGGTGTCTGGTGCGGGGACACCGTGCTGATGGTGCTGTCCGCGGCCGGGGTCGCCTCGCTGCTTCAGGCGAACGCGGTGCTGTTCGGGATCGTGAAGTACGCGGGCGCCGGGTATCTGAGCTGGCTGGCGGTCGGGATGCTGCGGGCCGCGTGGGCGATGTGGCGGACCCGGCACGAGCGGGCGGCGGCGGAGGCGGAGGACGCGCCGGTCGTCGAGGAGCGGCCGTATCGGCGGGCGTTCGTGATCAGTCTCTTCAACCCGAAGGCGATCCTTTTCTTCGTCGCCTTCTTCGTGCAGTTCGTCGACCCGGACTACGCCTACCCCGCCCTGTCCTTCGTCGTCCTCGGCGCCTTCGCCCAGCTCGCGAGCTTCCTCTATCTCACCGCGTTGATATTCAGCGGCACGAAGCTGGCGGCGGCCTTCCGGCGCCGTAAGCGCCTCTCGGCCGGTGCGACCACCGCCGCGGGCGCACTCTTCCTCGGCTTCGCCGTCAAGCTCTCCCTCGCGAGCTCCTAGGCACCGACACGGGCCGCGTACTCAGCCAGCCCCTCCGCACTCGCGCCCGCCCAGCCCACGTACCCGTCGGGCCGGACGAGGAAGAGGCCGGTGCCGTACGCCTCGTACGGCGGGATCCGGACCCCGCGGAGGGAGTACCCCGGCAGGTCGGGCAGGTCCGTGCCGACCGCGACCAGGGTCCAGTGCGGGCCCCGGAACGCGTCGAAGAGACGTACGCCGCCACGGACACCGTCCGGTGCGCGGTCGCCGGCCTGCAGGGCGCCCTCCGCCGCATCCGTGCGGGTCTCCACCGCGAGGGAGCAGCCCCGGTAACCGAGGCCGAGCTGCGCGGTGGCCTCGCCGCGGCGCACCTCGCCGCGGTGGACCCCGGTGGACAGGCCGAGCATGGCGGCGGCGTTGGGCAGCCGCTCCTCCTCGTAGGAGTCGAGGAGGGCGGCGTCGGCCTCGCCGCGCAGCACCGCCGCCAGCTTCCAGCCCAGGTTGTACGCGTCCTGGACGCTGGTGTTGAGGCCCTGGCCGCCGGCCGGTGAGTGGACGTGCGCCGCGTCCCCGGCGAGGAACACCCGGCCCTGCCTGAAGCGGTCCGCCATCGCCGCACGCGGCCGGAAGTCGGAGGCCCAGCGCACCTCGGTCACGGCGTCGGCGGCGAGATGAGAGCGCGTGGCGACGAGCTTGCGGATCCCGTCGAGGGACAGGTCGGGGACCGTCCCCTCCTCGAACTGGGCGATCAGCTGGAAGTCCTCGGTGCCCGGCAGCGGCCAGGCCGCCATGAAGCCCTGGTCGCCGGTGGGCGGAAAGACGTGACAGTTCTCGCGGTCGAGTCCGGTGAGGCGGACGTCGGCCACCAGCATCGGCTGGGGGTCCACGGTCTCGCCGGTCATGCCGATGCCGAGCGCCCGCCGTACGGCACCGCGGCCGCCGTCGGAGGCGACCGCGTACCGCGCGCGGACCGGCGCCCCGGAGGCGAACCGGGCCGTCACCCCGTCCGCGTCCTGCGCGATCCCCACCAGCTCCCGCCCGAACGCCACCTCCCCGCCCAGCTCCCGCAGTCGCGCGAAGAGGATCTCCTGCGTACGCCACTGCGGCACCATCCACGGCCCCTGGAAGGGCTCGCTCTCCGTCGGTTCGCCCGCCTCGAACAGGCGGTGCTCGCCCGCACGCTCCCCGTCCTGCCAGATCATGCCGACCGGGTAGGGGGCGCCCGCCGCGCGCACCGCGTCCAGGACACCGAAGTCGTCGAGGACCTCCATGGTGCGGGGCTGGATCCCCTTGCCGCGCGAGCCGGGGAAGAGCCCCTCGGCCTTCTCGACCACCAGGGCGCTCACGCCGCGCCGGGCCAGGTCGAGGGCGAGGGCGAGTCCGGTCGGGCCGGCGCCCACGACGAGTACGTCCGTGTTCATGCCCATCTCCTTAACGTCGTTAAGTTCCATGCTTTGGAGCATGCGCTTAACGGCGTTAAGCTGTCAAGCGTGGCTACCCAGAAATCCCCCAAGCTGGACAAGAGGCTCGTCACCGAGACGGCACTGAAGCTGCTGAACGAGGTCGGCCTCGACGGCCTCACCCTGCGGGCCATCGCCAAGGAGCTGAACGTCCAGGCCCCGGCCCTGTACTGGCACTTCAAGAACAAGCAGGCCCTGCTCGACGAGATGGCGACGGAGATGTACCGCCGGATGGTCGCGGGCGTGCACCTCCCCCCGGGCGCCACCTGGCAGGAGCGACTGCTCGTGGGCAGCCGTGGCCTGCGTACCGCCCTGCTCGGTTACCGCGACGGCGCCAAGGTCTTCAGCGGCTCACGCTTCACCGGCACCGAACACGCGGTCGAGATGGAGGTCGTCCTGCACGCCCTCGTCGAGGCCGGCTTCACCCTTCCCCAGGCAGTCCGCGCCACCACGACCGCGTACATGTACACCCTCGGCTTCATCACCGAGGAACAGGGCGTCCAGCCGCTGCCCGGGGAGCGCCGCGAGGGCTACGACGTCGAGGAACGCGCCGCCCGCATGCGGGAGTTCCCACTGGCGGCGGCCGCCGGCGAGGAGATCTTCGAGGGCTTCGAGGAGGGTTTCGAGGAGGGGCTGCGGCTGGTGGTGGCGGGGATCGAGGCGCGCTACGGGATCAGCTGACCTACGCGCGGCACGCCATGCGCGCCTACGCGCGAGCCTTCGCCGGCCTCGGATCCAGCGCCCTGCGCAGCCGGGGCGTCGCCCACTCCTCCACGTACCGGTTCATGAGCCAGGCGAGCACCAGCATCGCCGCCACCGTGCCGAACACGGTCACCGAGGACGGGAGGCCCAGATGGCGGTGGAGGAGCTGTATCGAGACCCAGCCCAGGTGCTCGTGCACCAGGTAGAAGGGGTACGTCAGGGCGCCGGCGACCGTGAGCCAGCGCCAGTTCGCCCAGTGGAAGTGGCCGAGCGCGATCGCGCCCACCAGCAGGAAGCCCACCGTGACGACGGCGATGATGACGGCCGGGTGGCGGTAGGAGAAGAACGCGGGGTTCGGCTTGTGCCACAGGGACGCGATCGCGTAGTGCTGGGCGAGCGCCCAGCTGACGCCCACCACGCCCCACGCCGCGACGTCGCGGCGGTTGCGGTGCAGCAGGTAGAGGCCGATGCCGCCGATGAAGAAGGACGCGTACTCCGGCATCAGCACGGTGGTCAGCAGCGGCTCGTCCACCGCGTCGGAGATCGCCGCCGCGAGGGTCCACAGCGCGCAGAACATCAGCACGCGCCTGCGCGTGGCGCCCGGCAGGACGACGCACACCGCGAACAGGACGTAGAAGCGCAGCTCCGCCCAGAGCGTCCAGCACACGCCGAGGACGCGGTGCGCGCCGAGCGGTTGCTGCAGCATCGTCAGGTTCACGATGGTGTCGCTCGCCGAGACGGTCCTGTACGCCACCCACGGCAGGGCGAACACCACCGTGATCAGCAGGATCGCCACCCAGTACGCCGGATAGAGCCGGGCCACGCGCGAGGCGAAGAACGAGCGCAGGGTCCGGCCCCAGCCGCTCATGCAGATCACGAAGCCGCTGATGATGAAGAAGATCTGCACCCCCATGCAGCCGTACGCCAGCCAGGGGGAGAGGGAGGGGAACTGGTGGGCCGGTGAGCTGCCCCAGGCCGTCGCGACCTCGCCGTCCCGGCCGCCGTAGTGGTACCCCGCGACCATCAGCGCGGCGACCAGGCGCAGCCCGTCCAGGGCGCGCAGGCGCGTCACCGGGGCGGTCACGGGGCGCGGAGCGGAATCAGGCACCGGAGCCTGGCCGTCCGTCCGCAGGGGCGGGGCGATGGTCACTGGGCTATGCCTTCCCTTTCAAAGCGGCCGCATAGAGAGCGGTTCCGCTCAGATTAGGTCGGGACAGAACCGGAAACAGCAGCTCGACCCCGCTGTTCCCCGGACCGTCGCGCCGAGTTCACTTCCTGGTCCGCACCGCCTTGAGCGCGGTGCCCGCGGCCCGGGGCCGGCGCACCATGCGCCGGGCC
>NZ_JBMNDS010000025.1:0-12875 GCF_052543295.1 Streptomyces sp. SAS_270 | reverse complement strand
CCCCCCCCCCCTCCCCCCCCCCCCCCCCCCCCCCCCCGCCGCGTTGCGGGGGAGGAAGGCGAGCCGGGTCGGCAGCCCGCCGGGAAGGCCGAGCGCGGTGAGCCGGCGGCGCTTGAAGAACGGGCCGGTGTCGGGTGCCCGGTGGGCGAGGTAGGCGGTGGCGGCCTCGCGCAGACCGGAGTGGATCTTCGGCTGCATCAGGAAGCCGACCGTGCGGACCAGGCCGGTCAGGTCCCCGGCGTCGGGCGTCTGCCCGCTCTCCAGGTCGGGCAGCAGGGCGTGCGCGAGGGTGACGGGGACACGGTTGCTGTTCTCGTACGGGGTCAGTCGCTCCAGCAGGGTGCCGGTGCCGATGCGGGCCACCGGCAGGCCGTACAGCGCGGACGCGGTGAACAGGGCCGTGGAGAAGCAGCCGACGACCAGTGCGGGACGCATCCGCTGGTAGAGGACCTCGGCGAGGACCGGCGAGTCGAGCACGGTCAGCTCGGCGCCCAGCCGCCGTGCCTCGTCCTCCAGGACTTGTGAGAAGCGGGCCGGGGCCGTCGGGTGCGGCTTGAACACCACGCGGGTGTGGCCGAGTCGGACCGCGCCCCTGAGCATCCGTACGTGCAGGTGCTCCTCCTCCTCGGCGGTGAGGATGTCGAGCGCGGAGAGGTACTGGCCGAGCAGGAGTGCCTGTCCCTCGGCGGGGAGCCGCAACTCCTCGCCGGAGCAGGCGAGTTCGGCGAGTTCGGCAGGCTCGGCGAGTTCGGCGAGTTCGGTGAGCACCTTCACGAACGCGTCCGTCGCCACGAGCTCCGCTTCGACCCCGAACTCCGTGAGCAGCAGCGGTTCGAGGCCGGGCACGAGGTTCAGGTGGAGCAGCCGGGTCACGCGGGCGCCGACCAGCGGGTCGATCCGGCTGCGCGTGGGGCCGTAGCTCATCAGGCCGTCCGCGTAGACGGTGACGGGCGCGCCGGTGAAGATCTGCGCGATGCCGAGTGCCGGGTTGACCTGGAGGGACTCGGCGACGAGCTCGACGTCGTCGTCCCCGAGGTCCCAGGCGAGCCGCAGATGCCGTTCCCACAGGGGGACGTCGTCGGGGCGCGGGGCCCAACCGCCGGGGTGGAAGGGGGAGATGGTGACGTTCCACGAGATGACGTCGTCGAAGCGGCCGCGCAGCCGCTCGAAGCCGGGCATCTCGTCGACGGCGGGCGTCGTCTCGGGTGTGGCCGCGTTGTTGGAGACGAGCAGGACGCGCCGGTCGGCGGGTGCGAAGCATCCGGTGTCCAGCGCCGCGGCGAGCGTCGCCGTGCCGTACAGCGTCGACGCGAGGAAGATCTGGGTGCTCACACGCCCACCCCCGCGGCCGTGAGGGCACGGCGGTCGGCCGCGGCGGCGGGTCGGCGGCGCAGCCGGCGCAGGCGGGTGGCGCGCTCCAGGTCCATGGAGTCGAGGGCGTCGTCGAGCACGTCCTGCGGCATGCGCCGCAGCGCCGCGGCACTCTTCGACTTCAACTGCCGTGCCACCGGCGGCTCGAACCGCTCGATGGAGCCCAGATGGTGGGCGATGATCGCGCAGTAGGTGCGCACGGCCTTGGGGAGGAGGTCGGCCGCGTCGCGGTCCTCGGCGGTCTCCGCCACCACCTGGTCGAACGCGCGCAGGAAGTCGAGTTGGCGTACGTCCCCGATCTGGGTCAGCGACGAGGCGATCCCGCGCCGGTAGAAGACGCCGAGCAGCCCCACCGCGGCGAAGGACTCCGCCTCCCGGTGCAGCTTCCAGATCCACGGCCGGTCCTCGGCGGTGCGCAGTCCGTCGGTGAAGTGCAGCAGCCCGCGGTCGGCGAGGCGGCGGTGGTAGATGCCGGCCCAGGCGTACGCGTAGTCGACGGAGGTCGAGCGGTGGGCGGGCAGGATCGCCGCGCGCGGCGACAGCACGACACCCCGGGGCGCGACCGGCACCCGGTGCAGGGTGCGGGCGCGCGCCTGGGTCTGGACGTGGTCGGTGCGCACGAAGTCGCAGCCCAAACGCTCCGCCGACGCGAGGAGTTCGGACAGATATCCGGGCGCGAGCCAGTCGTCGCCGTCCAGGAAGGTCAGGTATTCGCCGCGGGCCGCGTCGATTCCGGTGTTGCGCGCGGTGGCCAGACCGCTGTTCTGCTCGTGCCGCAGGACTATGGCGCCGGGAACCTCCCGTACGGCTCGATCGAGGATCCCGGGGGTTCCATCGGTCGAGGAGTCGTCGACGAGCAGGAATTCGAAATCGTCGCGGGAGTTCGCGCGAAGACTCCTGAGCGTGTCAGGGGCGAATTGCTGAACGTTGTAGAACGGCACGATGACGGAGAGCTTGACCACCCGGCCACGCTAGGGCGGGGCCCGTCCGTATTTCCGGACACGGAGGGGATATCGGGTTAACGAAGCACGAAGGCTTCGTTAACCCTCTTGACTCCTGAGCGAGTTGAGAATACGTGTGCGACCGGACGCCGGGCGGGCCGTGGACGGGCTACCCGATGGCCGTCCTCTTCATGGTCCGCACCCGCCGGGCCACCCGCCGCACTGTGGCGTTGCGCGGGATGAAGGCGAGCCGGGTCGGCAGCCCGCCGGGCAGGCCGAGCGCGGTGAGCCGGCGGCGCTTGAAGTAGTGGTCGATACCCGCCGGGCGGCGGGTGAGGTAGGCGGTGGCCGCCTCGTACAGACCGGGGTAGATCTGCGGCTGCATCATGAACCCGACCGTTTCGACCAGGCCCGTCAGGCTCCCTACCTGCGCCGTACGCCCGCTCTCCAGGTCCGGCAGCAGTGCGTCGGCCAGTGTCACGGGGACGCGGTTGCTGTTCTGGTACGGGGTCAGGCGCTCCAGCAGGACCTCGGTGCCGACGCGGGCGGTGTCCAGCCCGTAGAAGGTCTTCGCGGTGAACAGCGCGGTGGAGAAGCAGCCGACGACGAGGGCGGGCCGGGTGCGCTCGTAGAGGACCTCGGCGAGCACGGGCACGTCGAGCACGGTCAGCTCGACACCGAGGCGTTCGGCCTCCTCCTCCAGGGCGCGGCCGTAGCGGGCGGGCGCGGTCGGGTGCGGCTTGAAGACCACCGGGCGGTGCCCCTTCCCGACGGCGCCCCGCAGCATCCGTACGTGCAGGTCCTCTTCCTCCTCGGGCGTGAGGATGGACAGCGCCGACAGGTACTGGCCGAGCAGCAGTGCGGCGTCGGCGGGCAGTTCGGGCAGCTCCGGAGCGGTGGAGCCGATCGCGCCGAGCACCTTCAGGAAGGCGTCCGTCGGCACGGTCTCGGGCTCGACGCCGAACTCCGTGAGCAGCAGCGGCTTGAGGTCCGCCACCAGGTCCAGGTGGAGAAGGCGGCGAACGCGGGTGCCGACCAGCGGGTCGATCTTGAAGCGGGTGGGGCCGTAGCTCATCAGCCCGTCCGCGTACACGTCGACGGGCGCCACGGAGAAGATCTGGCTGACCGCGAGGGCCGGGTTGACCTGGATGGACTCAACGGCCAGCTCGACGGCGTCGTCCCCGAGTCCCCACAGCAGCCGCAGATGACGCTCCCACAGCGGGGTGTCGTCGGGCCGCGGCGACCAACCGCCCGGGTGGAAGGGCGCGATGGTCTCGTTCCACGAGATGACGTCGTCGAAGCGGTCGCGCAGCTGCTCGAAGCCCGGCATCGCGTCGATGGCGCTGGTCACTTCGGGGTTGCCCGCGTTGTTGGAGACCAGCAGGATGCGCCGGTCGGCGGGGCGGAAGCAGTCGGAGTCCAGGGCCGCGGCGAGCGTGGCGGCGCCGTACAGCGTGGAGGCGCAGAAGATCTGGGTGCTCATGCGGAAGCGGCCTCCGTCACCGCGGCGGGACGGCGGCGCAGCCTGCGCAGCCGCGAGGCGCGCTCCCAGTCCATCGAGTCGAGGGCGTCGTCGAGGATGTCCTGCGGCAGCCGCTTGAGGGCCGCCGCGCTCATCGAGCGCAGCCGGCGGGCCACCGACGGCTCGAACTTCTCGATCGTGTTGAGGTGGTGGGCGATGATCGCGCAGTACGTGCGGACGGCCTTCGGGAGGTAGATCTCCGCGTCCGGGTCCTGCTGCGTCTCCGCTATCACCTGGTCGAACGCCGGTATGAAGTCGAGCTGGCGGACGTCGCCGATCTGGGTCAGCGACGAGGTCACGCCGCGGCGGTAGAAGATGCCGAGCAGTCGCCCGGCCACCGCGAAGGACTCGGCCTCGCGGTGCAGCCGCCATATCCATGGCCGGTCCTCGGCGGTGTGCAGATGCTCGGGGAAGTGCAGCAGACCCCGGTCGACGATCCGGCGGTGGTAGATCCCCGCCCAGGAGTAGGGGTAGTCGACGGGCGTCGAGCGGTTGTCCGGCAGGATCACGTCGCGCGGCGAGATGACGGTGTCCCGCAGTCCGTACGGCACCCGGTGGATGACCCGCTCGGTCCCCGTGCAGCGGACGTGGTCGGTGCGTACGAAGTCGCAGCCCAACGTCTCGATGCTGGCCACCAGTTGCTCGAAGTACCCGGGGGCGACCCAGTCGTCGCCGTCGAGGAACGTCAGGTACTCGCCTTGGGCGGCGTCGATTCCCGTATTGCGCGCGGCGGACACCCCGCTTTCCTCACGCCGTATGAGAACGGCGCCCGGGAGGTCTTCTGCCGCGCGCTCCAGGATCTCGCGCGTCCCGTCGGTCGAACAATCGTCGACGAGTATGAATTCGAAATCGTCCCGCGTGTTCGCACGCAGGCTCTTCAGGGCTTCTGGGGCATATCGCTGCACATTGAAGAATGGCAGGATGACGGAGAGCTTGACCACGCACTTGACGTTAGGTGGCGGCCCGGCATTCGTCTTGACCATCGGGGAGATCTCAGGTGAACGACGCGTGGCGGAACCGTGAACCCAGCTGATTTTCAAGCCGATCGGTGGCCGATTCGCCATTCGTCGATGTGCTGTTAACCGTTTGTTGCATTCAGGTTGGGCCGCACCTCGAAATGGCTTCCTAGCGTCTAGGACGTGCCAGCAAGTACCACGAAGTCCCTGCGGGTCGCCGTCCTCGCCGATTCCGATACCCGGTGGAAATGGGGTTCGCTCACCGCGAACCGCATCGCACCGGCCGATTCGGACATCCGGCTCGACGGCTATCTCCTGCGCGGCCGTGCCACCCCCACACCCCGCCAGCTCGAAGAGGTCGGCGTCCGAGCGGACTCCCTCCGTGAGGTCACCGGCGTCGAGTTCCTGCGCGCCATGGAGCAGGAGGAGTACGACGTTCTCGTGCTCGCCCTCGTGGGCGGCGCCGTCCAGGCGATGCTGCACGGACTCGCACACCTGAAGCAGGGGAGCGGACGGCGGCCCGTGGTCGTCACCGGCTATGTCGGCGTCGTCTACGAGAAGCTCGCCGACGGCCTGCTGCTGCGGCACGGCGCGGACCTCGTCCTCGCCAACTCCCGCCAGGACGCGGACCGTTTCCGGGCCGTGTACGAAGGGGTGGGCGCCGACGCCGGATCGGTGACGGAGGTGGCGCTGCCCTTCCTCGGCGGGGACACGTACACGAAGAACGACCCGTACACGGTCGTCTTCGCCGCCCAGCCCTCCGTACCGGAGAGCCGCAAGGACCGTACGTACCTGCTCGACCGGCTGATCCGGCACGCGCGCCGCCACCCGGACCGCGAGGTCCTGCTGAAGCTGCGCTCCAAGCCGGGCGAACACACCACGCACATCGAGGAGTTGCCCTACCAGAAGCTGGCCCAGAAGACCGATCTGCCGGCCAACTTCCGCCTCGTCTACGGGCACATGGGCGAGGTGCTCGACCGCACCGACCTGCTGGTCACCATCAGCTCCACGGCGGCCCTGGAGTCCCTGCACCGCCGTATCCCCACCGTGGTCCTCACCGACCTCGGGGTGCGCGAGGCGCTCGGCAACCACCACTTCGTGGGCTCGGGGTGCCTGGCCTCCTGGGACCAACTCGACGACGGCCACCAGCCGTTGCCCGAGGAGGAGTGGGTGGCACGGCAGGGCGTCGCTGCTGGGGGCACCTCCCGGACGAAGTCTGGGGGAGGCTCGTACGAGACGGCCTTCGACATGGCGCGCGCCCGGATCACCGGCCTGCTCGCCGCCGGTGAACTCCCCCCGCTGCGGCCCTACTACACGCCCGTTACCGCACCCGGCTACCTCCCCGGCATTCTCGCCCGCCACCACCTCGGCCCGGACGGCAGCCCGCTGCCCGGCGCGCCCGCGGCGGACCGGGAGCCCAGCCCCGTACGGCAGATCGTGCGCCGGGCGGCGCGCGGCGCCTACCGCCACGGAGTGCAGCGCGTGGCGCCCGTCATCCGGCGGATGGGCGAGCTGTGAGCGCCTCCATCCCCTCCCAAGGAGTACAGCGAATGTCCCACTCGGAAGCGGGCCAGGCGGCGCACGTCCGCCGTGTGCTCGCCGTCATCCCCGCCCGCGGCGGCTCCAAGGGCGTCCCCGCGAAGAACCTCGCCCCCGTCGGGGGAATGCCGCTGGTGGCCCGAGCCGTGCACGAGTGCCGCGCGTCCCGCCTGGTCACGGACGTCGTCGTCTCCACGGACGACACCACGATCGCGGCCGCGGCCCGTGAGGCCGGCGCCGAGGTCGTCCTGCGCCCCGCCGCCATCGCCGGCGACACCGCCACCTCCGAGGCCGCCGTCCTGCACGCCATGGACGCCCACGAGGCCCTCCACGGCGCTTCGGTCGACGTCGTCCTCCTCGTCCAGTGCACCAGCCCCTTCATCGTCCGCGAGGACGTCGACGGGGTCGTGAAGGCGATCACCGAGAAGGGCGCGGACACGGCGCTGACCGTGGCCCCCTTCCACGGGTTCGTGTGGCGCGACGAGGCCGACGACCCCATCGCGCCGGTGGGCGTCGCCGCCGACCGTGCGGCCGCCGAGGGCGGCACCGACACCCTGGTCACCGGCACGGCGACCAGCGGCGGCTACGGCATCAACCACGACAAGTCCTTCCGCCCGCGCCGCCAGGACCGCCCCCAGGACCTCCTGGAGACCGGCGCGGTCTACGCGATGGACGCGACGGGCTTCCGTACCGCCAGGCACCGCTTCTTCGGGCGTACGGAACTCGTCCGCACCGACCCCGCGCGGGTGCTGGAGATCGACGACCCGCACGACCTCGCCCGGGCAAGGGCGCTCGCGCCGCTGTTCGACGCCGACCGGCCCGGCGCGCTTCCGACCGCAGACGACATCGACGCGGTCGTACTCGACTTCGACGGCACCCAGACCGACGACAGGGTGCTGATCGACTCCGATGGAAAGGAGTTCGTCTCCGTGCACCGCGGAGACGGCCTCGGCATCGCGGCCCTGCGCAAGAGCGGGCTGAAGATGCTGATCCTGTCCACGGAGCAGAACCCGGTCGTCGCCGCCCGCGCACGGAAGCTCAAGATCCCCGTGCTGCACGGCATCGACCGGAAAGACCTCGCACTGAAGCAGTGGTGCGAGGAGCAGGGCATCGCGCCGGAGCGCGTGCTCTACGTCGGCAACGACGTCAACGACCTCCCGTGCTTCGCCCTCGCCGGCTGGCCCGTGGCGGTCGCGAGCGCCCACGACGTCGTACGCGGCGCCGCACGCGCGGTCACCACCGTTCCCGGTGGCGACGGCGCGATCCGAGAGATCGCCGGCTGGATCCTCGGTCCCTCTTTCGACTCTCTCGACTCCCTCGACAAGTAAGGAACTTCCTCACCATGAGCACCAACTCCCGTCTGCGCACCTTCGGTTCGAAGACCGCCGGCCCGGGTCAGCCCGTCTACGTCGTCGGCGAGATCGGCATCAACCACAACGGCGAGCTCGAGAACGCCTTCAAGCTGATCGACGCCGCCGCCGAGGCCGGCTGCGACGCCGTCAAGTTCCAGAAGCGCACCCCGGAGATCTGCACCCCGCGCGACCAGTGGGACATCGAGCGCGACACCCCCTGGGGCCGGATGACCTACATCGACTACCGCCACCGTGTGGAGTTCGGCGAGGACGAGTACCGCCAGATCGACGAGTACGCCAAGAGCAAGAACATCGACTGGTTCGCCTCCCCGTGGGACACCGAGGCCGTCGCCTTCCTGGAGAAGTTCGACGTCCCGGCCCACAAGGTCGCCTCCGCCTCCCTCACGGACGACGAGCTGCTGCGCGCCCTTCGCGCGACCAACCGCACGGTCATCCTGTCCTCCGGCATGTCGACCCCGAAGCAGATCCGCCACGCGGTCGAGGTCCTGGGCAGCGACAACATCCTTCTCTGCCACGCCACTTCGACGTACCCGGCCAAGGCCGAGGAGCTCAACCTCCGCGTCATCAACACCCTCCAGGACGAGTACCCGAACGTCCCGATCGGCTACTCCGGCCACGAGACGGGCCTGCAGACCACCCTCGCGGCGGTCGCCCTCGGCGCCGCCTTTGTCGAGCGTCACATCACCCTCGACCGCGCGATGTGGGGCTCCGACCAGGCCGCCTCCGTCGAGCCGCAGGGCCTCACCCGCCTCGTCCGCGACATCCGCACCATCGAGGCCTCCCTCGGCGACGGCGTCAAGAAGGTCTACGAGTCCGAGCTCGGCCCGATGAAGAAGCTGCGCCGCGTCACGGGCGTCGTCGCGGAGGCGGAGATCGCCGCGGCCGCGGGCGAGCCCGTCGCGGTCTGAGCACCTCTCCACATCCCTTACGACGGGACGGTCTTACGCCGATGAGCCCCCGCGCCGGTTCCTCCGGCCCCCACACTCTCGCCTTCGTCGAGAGCCCGGTGCAGCTGCTGAACGTCCTGGAGTGGGCGCACACCCAAGCCCTCCAGGACCCCGGCGCGGGGCTCACCCTCGTCGTCCTGTCGCCCAACGACCCCATGACAAGGGGGCAGTTGCGCCGTATGGCGGAGCTCGCCCGCGACGAGGGGTACCAGGTGCGCTGGGAGGAGGCGCGGGGCGGCACCACGGCCCCGTTCCACACGGTGGGCGGCCTCGCGCCCCTGCTGCGCAAGGCCCACCGCATAGTGATGGGCGACCCGTTCTCCCGCTACGTACAACTGCTTCTGACGATCACGAAGGCCCGCGAGCTGGTCGTCGTCGACGACGGCACGGCGACGATGGAGTTCGTCGCCCAACTCGCCCGCGGCGAACGCCTGGTGCGCTGGCACCGGCGCGGCGGCCGCCCAGGGGCACGCGACGTGCTCTTCGCGCCGGTCTCGGGCGCGGCGCGTCGGCGCCTGACCCCGAGCGACCGGCGCACGGTCGAGGTCTTCTCCTCCATGCCCATCGACTCCGCCCCAGACGGCGTCCGTATCACCGCCAACGACTTCGCCTGGACCCGCGCCCGCTTCGGCCCTCCCCGCATCACCAAGGGCGCGGACCTGGTCGGCACCTCCCTCGTCGAGACCGGCGTCGTGGACGGCGAGCGCTACCTCGAAGCCGTCGCCTCCCTCGCCAAGGCCCACGGCGCGACCCGCTACTTCGCCCACCGCCGCGAGAGTGTCGACAAACTCCACCGGCTGGCCGCCGAGACGGGCCTGGAGATCGTCCGCCCCGACCTCCCTCTCGAACTGATCGCCCGCCGCGGCCCCATCGGCCGTACGATCCTCAGCTTCCCCTCGACGGTCGTCCACACCCTCCCGCTGGCCCTCGTCGGCACGGACGTCCGTGTCGCCGTCTGCGACATCGACCCGACCTGGCTGACGGAGAACGCCTCACCGCGGGCGCAGGGGTTCCTGTCGGGGGTCACGGGGACAGCCCGGGACGTGCACCGGCTCACGGCGGTGACCGCGGTCTGACCTTGCCGTTCCCACTCCGCCGTCCGAAACCCTGGGTATCGTGCCGCCCGGGGCGACCAGGGAAAATCCTGGTGCGAAGGGGGAGTTGCACGGATGACGAGCGAACGTTCACGCATGGTGGCCACGGAGGACAGCCACCGGGTGACACCCGCGGAGCTGTTCTTCGACCTGGTGTTCGTGTACGCGATCACCCAGGTCACCGCACTGATGGCGGCCGACCCGACGCCGCTGAGGCTGCTCGGCGGGGGAGTGGTGCTCGCGCTGCTGTGGTGGTGCTGGTGCTGTTTCGCCTGGCTGGGCAACGTCGTACGGGCCGACACCGGGGCGATGTTCGGTGTGCTGATCGCGGTGATGGCGGTCGTGCTGATCGTGTCGCTGACGGTCCCGGAGGTCTACGCGGACGCCCCCGGCGGCCTGCCCGCTCCCCTCCTCTTCGTGCTCTGCTACGGCGCCGTTCGCGTCCTGCACCTGGTCAGTTACTGGATCTCCAGCCCGGACGACCAGGCTCTGCGCGCAACTCTCCGCCGCACCGCTCTCCTGTCGGTCGCGCCGCCCTTCGCCCTGCTCCTGATCGGCAGCGCGTTCACCGGTCTCACGCAGATGCTCATCTGGCTCGGGGCCGTGGCGATCGACTACCTCGGGATCTACCTCACCGGATCCTCGGGCTGGCGAGTGGCCTCACCGGCGCACTTCGCCGAGCGGCACGGTCTGATCGTCATCATCGCCCTGGGCGAGTCGATCGTCGCGATCGGCGTCGGCGTCTCCGGCCTCCCGGTGAGCGTCCCCGTCCTGGCCGCGTCCACCGCCGGTCTGCTGGTCGTCGCCGGCCTGTGGCGGCTGTACTTCCGCCAGCTCGGCGACACCGCCGAACACCGCCTCACCGCCCTCACGGGCGACGACCGCACCCGTCTCGCCCGCGACGTCTACACCTTCCTCCACCTGCCCCTGGTCGCAGGCGTGGTCCTCACGGCCCTCGGCATGAAGAAGTCCCTCCACCAAGTGGCCGACACCGGCCACTACAACCTCTCCGAGCCCCTCCACGGCGTGGTCGCCTGGTCCCTCACGGGGGGCGTCGGCCTCTTCCTCGTAGCCGCCGCGGCCATCATCCTGCGCACGACCGGGCACCGCCCCCGGGCTCTCGCCGCCGCAGGTCTCCTGTGCCTCTGCGCGGGCCCGGCGGTCGCCCACATCCCCGCCCTGCTCGCGCTCACCCTGCTGGCCGCCGCCGTGCCGGCCCTGTCCCTCCTGCGTTCCTCAGGGCCCGCGATGAGCCGCGCGTAGACCCCGCTCCGGGCCTACGGCTCCTCGTCGCGCCGCCAGGTGAACCCGGCGAGCCCCGTGTCCGCGTCGTGCTCGGTCTCCTCGATACGGCTAGGGCGCCGGGCCAGCCACACCAGCCAGCCCAGCGCCCACCCCACGAGCGTCATCACGACGAGACCCGCGAGCACCAGCCCCGCCGTCCCGAGGAACCCGAACTTCGCCAGCATCCAGGGGATCTGGTCCTCGCCGCATCCGCACGCCTGCATGGGGGCAGGGTGCCCGCAGCGGTCCCGGAACCCACGCCTCGTGGCCCAACAGCCGTGTGGCGGTGACGGTTCCGGGACCGAGGCGTCAGATCCGCTCGGACGCCACGGCCGCTGTTTCCTCGACAGCTTCCGTCGCTTCCACGGCCGTGTCGTCCGAGGCGGCCACCGGTCCGCCGGTCACCGACGACCCGGCGCCCTTCTCGTCCTTCAGCGGGTGAATGTGCCGCAGCCCGAACCCGGCGACCACGGCGACCAGCGCGAAGGCCACGCCCGCGAGCACGAAGCTCAGGGTGAACTGCGACTCCGCCGGCAGCTGCGGCACGCCCGGCGGCAGGTTCTCGATCGTCTTCGAGGCGAGCACGGTGGTGATCATCGCGCTGCCGATCGCGCTGCCGGTGGAGCGGGCGATGGAGTTGATGCCGTTGGCGATACCGGTCTGCCGGGGCGGCACGCTCGTGACGATGATCGCCGGCATCGAGGCGTAGCCCAGGCTGATGCCGGCGCCGACCAGGATTCCGGCGACGATGACCGACGCCGCGTGCGAGTGGTCCAGCGCGACCAGGGCGAACCCGGCGACCCCGACGAGCGAGGCGAGGACGAGGACCTTGCGCGGCCCCCGGTGCCGTACCAGCTGACCGCCGATCGGCGAGGCGAGCAGCGACACGATCGTGCTCGGCAGCAGGAACTCCACGGCGGCGCGCAGCACGGAGGCGTCGAAGCCGTAGCCGGTCAGCGCGGACGGCATCTGGGCGAGGTAGGAGACGCCGATGAACAGCGCGAACATGCCGAAGCCGACGAGCAGTCCGGCGAGGTTGGCGAAGAGCACCGGGCGGTGGGCGAACATCCGCATGTCGACGAGGGGTTCACGCACCCTGCGCTCGACCAACACCCACACCACGGCCATCACCACAGCGCCGGCGAACGCCCCGAGCGTACGGCCGCTGGTCCAGCCCCACTCGTGGCCCTGGGTGATGGGCAGCAGGAGCAGCACGAGGGTGGCGCCGAGCGTGAACGCGCCGAGGAGGTCGGTGCGGCCGCCGCTGCGGTGGTCCTCGTGGGTGGCCGGGACGAGGAAGGCGACGGCGAGCAGGGCGAGTGCGGCAAGGCCGGTGGCCAGCCAGAACGCGCTGCGGTAGTCGGGGTTGTCGCCCGCGGTCAGGAGGCCCACGGCGACGAGCGCGAGTCCGCTGCCGAAGGCGAGGGTGCCGCTGACGAGCGCCATCGCGCCGGGCAGCTTCGCCGGGCGCACCTCCTCGCGCAGTACGGACAGGGCCAGCGGGAAGATCGCGGTGGCGGCGCCCTGCAGGACCCGGCCGACGATGAGCCAGCCGAGCGAGTGCGTCACGGCGGCGAGCACGGAGCCCGCGACCATGATGCCGAGGACGGCGAGCAGGGTGCCCTTCTTGCCGTGCTGGTCGCCGAAGCGGCCGAGCAGCGGGGTGAAGACGGCGGCGGACAGCAGGGTGGCCGTCGTCACCCAGCTGACCTGGGCGGACGTGGCGTCCAGGTCGTTCTGGATGAGGCTGAGGATCGGGACGACCAGCGTCTGCATCATCGACACGACCATCGCGGCGAGGCTCAGCGCGAAGATGATCACGGTCTCGTTGCGGCCGCCGGCGGCCGA
>NZ_JBMNDS010000024.1:0-111168 GCF_052543295.1 Streptomyces sp. SAS_270 | reverse complement strand
CCCCCCCCCCCCCCCCCCCCCCCCCCCCCCCCCCCCCCCCCCCCCCCCCCCCCCCCCCCCCCCCCCCCCCCCCCCCCCCCCCCCCCCCGCCCTGGTCGTCGGTGCGTGCTAGTGGCGCTTCTTCCGGAGGGCCGCGAGGTTGTCGTAGCCGATCTTCGCGTGCTTCAGCGACTGCCCGGGGTCGGTTGCGCTGGGAGCGTTGTCCTGCTCGACCATGGGGTTGTGGTAGTTCCGCGCACCGACGCGCGTGAAGAACCTGGTGTAGTCGATGACGCCGGTACCGAAGGGCACCATGTCGTATCCCATGCCGTTGGTGGTGTTGACGATGCCGTCCTTGGCGTGGAACAGCGGGTAGCGCTTGTTGTTGCACGCGACGAGCCCGGCGGGGTCGAAGACCTTCTCCTGGGTCGAGCCGTCGTGGGCCGTGTAGGTGTGGAACTTGTACTGGGCCACATGCGCCCAGAAGATGTCCATCTCCAGCCAGACGGCCCTGGGGTCGGTGTTCTTGAGGAAGTACTCCAGCTTGCGGATGCCGGAGCTGCGGGTGGGGCGGCCCTGGTCGTCCGCCGGGCCCCCGTCGAGCAGGAAGGCGTAGGCCGCGTCGTGGTTGTGGGTGTAGAGCTTGATGCCTTCGCGGCGGGCGATCTCACCAAGGGCGTTCCACTTGTCGGCGGCCACGTCCCAGTCGGCCCGGTAGGCGCTGCCGGTGGGGTCGCCGCCGGTGCCCATGTGGTCCATGCCGAGGATGTTGGCGATCTCCAGGTGCTTCTTGAAGGTGTCCAGGTCGGGAGCCGTCAGCGGCCAGGAGGGCGGTATGAAGCCGTGGTTGCCCTGCGCCCGCAGTCCGTAGGCGTCGAGCCAGGAGCGCAGCAGCCTGGCGCCCTCGACGGACTCCAGGTTCGCGCCGCCCGGTGCGTTGGCGTGCTGGCCGTATCCGGCGAACTCCACCTGGCGGTAGCCGAACCGCGAGAGCTGCTGGAAGACCTCGCGGAACCCGGAGGGCAGATCGCCGGCGAGCGGGTCGCGGCCCACTGCGTCGCGGACGGTGTAGAGGATGATGCCGCGCCTGTTCGCGGGAATCAGGACGCTGCCGCCGTGGTCGCCGCCTCTGCCCGCGTCCTGGGCCAGGGCGGGTGAGGCGCCGAGCACGGGCGCGGCGATGGCCGCGGTCGCGGCGGCTGTGCAGGTGCTGAGGAAACTGCGGCGGCTGACGCCGAGGGTGCGGCGCAGGGCGTCGCCGGTTGCGGATTCGTCGTTGAACGCGGTCACGGTCACTCTCTTCTCTTTCGGGTCGTGGTCCGGCTCTACGGGTGCCGGACGGCTGGTGGCGGTGGCGGTGGCTGGTGGGCGTGGCTGATGTGGTCTGGTCCGTCTGCGGTTTGTCCACAGGCCGAACGCGTTGTCAGTGGCGCGTGTTTCACTTTCCGTAATCGCTCGTCACGCCTGGTGGGTTCTCGTCACCCGAGTCCTGCCAGGCCGAGGAGCAGGGATTTCACTTCGGTGGCCGCGACGCGGCCGTCCACAGCGCGGGGGGTGGAGCAGATGATGAGCGGACCTTCGTCGTCGCTCAGGGGAAGGCGGCCGTGGCTGCCGCGAATAGGTGAGGGGTCCAGCGGCACGACCGCCATGCGGTAGCGCATGCCGAGCTTCTTGCGGGCGAGAGCGCCCGCCGCCTTCACCTTGATGTAGGGGTCGAGCGGATCCATGAAGAGTTCGACCGGGTCGTAGCCGGGTTTGCGGTGGATCTCGACGAGTCGCGCGAAGTCGGGGGCGCGGGCGTCGTCGAGCCAGTAGTAGTACGTGAACCAGGCGTCCGGCTCCGCGACGGCGACGAGTTCGCCGGAGCGCGGGTGGTCGAGATGGTGGGTCTTCTTGCCCTCGTCGTCGAGGAGTTGGGCGATGCCGGGCAGCCCGGCAAGCGCGGCCTTCGTGGCCGACAGGTCCTCGGGGCGTCGCACATAGACGTGCGCGATCTGGTGGTCGGCGACCGCGAAGGCACGTGACGCCATCGGGTCCAGGTACTCCATGCCGTCCTGTGTGTGCACTTCGAGGAGTCCGGCGCGGCGCAGGGCGCGGTTGATGTCGACGGGGCGGTCGGCGCGGGTGATGCCGTATTCGGAGAGTGCGACGACGGTACGGCCCTCCGCCCGCGCGTCGTCGAGCAGCGGGGCCAGGGCGGCGTCGAGGTCGGTGGCCGCCCGGAGGGAGCGTGGGTCGTCGGGGCCGAAGCGCTGCAGGTCGTAGTCGAGGTGAGGGAGGTAGCAGAGGGTCAGGTCGGGGTGGCGGGTGCGGTTGATGTGGCGGGTCGCGTCGATGATCCACCGGCTGGAGACGAGGTCGGCGCCTGGCCCCCAGAAGTGGAAGAGCGGGAACGTGCCGAGTTTCTCGGTGAGTTCGTCGTGCAGGGCCGGGGGCCGGGTGTAGCAGTCGGGTTCCTTGCGGCCGTCGGCGTAGTAGACGGGACGGGGGGTGACGGTGATGTCGGTGTCGGCGCCCATGGCGTACCACCAGCAGATGTTGGCGACGGTGTAGCCGGGATACGCGCGCCGGGCGGCGTCCCACAGTTTGTCGCCGGAGACCAGGCCGTTGTGCTGGCGCCACAGCAGTACGTCGCCGAGCTCGCGGAAGTACCAGCCGTTGCCGACGATGCCGTGCTCGCTTGGGTGGGCGCCGGTGAGGAAGGTCGACTGTGCGGCGCAGGTGACGGCGGGCAGGACGGTGCCGAGGTGGGCGCGGGAGCCGGTCCGGCCGAGGGCCTTGAGGCGGGGCATGTGATCGAGGAGACGGGGGGTGAGGCCGACGACGTCCAGGACGAGGAGAGGGGTGGGGCGGCCGGGACGGGTCTGCGGTGTGCCCTGTGTCTGCGGTGTGCTCGACGGGGTGGTCGTGGGGTCGCTCATGGGTGCGTCGGTGGGTGCGCTCATGGGAGTTCCTTCAGGCCGAGGTCCGTCAGGAGGTCGCGGGCGAGGGTGAGTTCGGCGGCGATGCCGTCGGCGAGTTGAGCGCGGCCGCGGGGGCGCAGCTCGGGCGGCAGGGCCTGCCAGGTGTAGGTCTCGACCTCCAGATGGCGGGTGAGCGGACGCGGGCCGCCGACGAGACGGGCCAGTGCGGCCCGCAGGACCGGGAGTGTGGAGGTGAGGGGCGCCGCGGGGGCGGCGTGCAGCGGGACGTGGAAGTGGGCGCGCCAGGGGCGGGCGTCGGGCAGGGCATCGCCGTTGAGTGCCGCACCGAGGTCGTCGGTGCCGCGCAGGCCGGCGGCGGTGTCCGTGCGGGTCTGGTGCAGGAAGCGGGGTTCGTCGAAGGCGGCGAGGGCCGCGCGGACTTCGGGGAGATGGGGGTGTTCGGCGTGCAGGGCGGCTGAGAGCTGGGACTTGACCACGGGAACGCGGGCGCGGGCGAGCGCGTCCAGGGCGGATTGCGGGTCTTCGAAGGAGGTGGCGAGGTGGCAGGTGTCGACGCAGATGCCGATGCGGTCGTGGCCGATCGCGGCGAGCGGGGCGAGGGCGTCGTGCGTGGTCTCGACGGTGCAGCCGGGTTCCGGTTCCAGACCGACGCGGATGGAGCGGCCGGTCAGCTCCGCCAGGGCGTCGAGGCGTTCGCCGAGTGTGGTGAGGGCGGTGCGGGCGGTCTCGGCTCGCTCGTCGGTGTGCGCCGTACGCCAAGCCAGGGGCAGGGTGGAGATGCTGCCTTCGGTGACGTCCTCCGGCAGCAGCCGGCCGAGGACGCGGGCGAGGGCGGTGGTGTACTCGAGTCGCGCCGGGTCGGCCCAGTCCGGCCTGTACACACGGTACTTGACCTCCCCGGAGCCGAAGCCTTCGTACGGGAAGCCGTTGAGGGTGACGACTTCGAGGCCCCGGCGGTCGAGTTCGGTGCGCAGACCGCGCAACGCGGACGGGTCGGTGACCAGGGCGCGTGCGGCCTCCTTGGCCAGCCACAGGCCGATGCCGAGGCGGTCGCGGCCGAGCCTCCTGCGCACGGGTTCGCAGTGGTCGCGGAGTTGGGCGAGGACGCCGTCGAGGGTCTCGGCCGGGTGCACGTTGGTGCAGTAGGCGAGGTGGACGGTGGAGCCGTCGGGGTGCCGGAAGCGCATGGGTCACTCCCCGCCGCGCAGGATGGAGTTTCCCTCGTGTGTGGTGTCGGTGCCGGCGACGTCGAGGTTCAGGCGGCCGCCGATCCCGTAGAAGGCGACGGGGTTGCGCCACAGCACCAGGTCGACGTCGTCCTCGGTGAAGCCGGCTGCCAGCAGGGCGTCGCCGACACCGCGGGTCTTGAGCGGGTCGCTTCGGCCCCAGTCGGCCGCCGAGTTGACCAGGACCTTTTCGGGGCCGTAGGTCCGCAGGACGGCGACCATCCGTTCCTCGTCCATCTTGGTGTCCGGATAGACGGAGAAACCCATCCAGCAGCCGCTGTCCTTCGCCTCCTTGACGGTGGTCTCGTTCAGGTGGTCGACCAGGACGTGGTCCGGGAGCAGTGCGGACTCCCGGACCACGTCGAGGGTGCGGCGCAGGCCGATGAGCTTGTCGCGGTGCGGGGTGTGGACGAGGGCGGGCAGGCCGTGGTCGGCGGCGAGTTGCAGCTGGACCGCCAGGGCGGTGTCCTCGGCGGGCGTCATCGAGTCGTAGCCGATCTCGCCGACGGCCACGACCTGGTCCTTGACGAGATAGCGGGGCAGCTCGTCGAGGACGGGAACACAGCGGGGGTCGTTCGCCTCCTTGGGGTTGAGGGCGAGCGTGCAGTGGTGGGCGATGCCGTACTGGGCGGCGCGGAAGGGTTCCCAGCCGAGGAGGGAGTCGAAGTAGTCGAAGAAGGAGTCGGGTGAGGTGCGGGGCTGGCCGAGCCAGAAGGAGGGCTCGACGACGGCGCGGACGCCCGCGGCGTACATGGCCTCGTAGTCGTCGGTGGTCCGTGACGTCATGTGGATGTGGGGGTCGAAGATGCGCATCAGCACTCCTTGCCGGACGAGGCGGACGTGCCGGGACTGCCTGAGCTGCCGGAGCTGCCGGACGAGGTGGCCGCGGGGGCGGTCAGTGCCAGAGCGCGGTAGAGGTCGTCCGGCACGGGACGACCCGCGGCGCTGCGTTCGTCGGCGTAGTCGCCGAGCATGCGGGCGAGTTCGGCATCGGCGTGGGCGCGCCGGGGCAGGTCGGCCACAGCGTCCACGGGGACTCCGGTGAACAGGCACTTCAGGACGGCGTGCCGCCAGGGGTGGGCGTCCAGATGCCGGGCGGCGTACGGGCCGACGGCGGCGGCGACGAGCCGGGTGTCGTTGGTGCGCAGGGCGTCCTCGACCAGGGGCACGGCCTCAGGACCGGGCACCAGGTGGGGCAGCGCGTGCAGGACGGCCCGGCGTTCGGCGGCGGTGCCCTGGCGGTACACACGGGCGAGGGTGTCCGGCGCGGCGCGGGCCGCGTGCAGGAGCAGGACACGGGCGTCGTCGGCGTGTTCTGGTCCGCACCGCCGGCCTGCCTCGGCGATCCGCAGCTCCCAGGCGGAGATGGGTCCGCGGGTGCCGGGGCGGTCGGCGGCCTCGTCGAGGGCCTGGTCGAGCCAGGCACGCGCGGCCGGGTCGAGCCGGCCGGTGAGATGGGCGTGGAGAGCGGAGATGCCGGTCGAGGTGGCCTGGCCTGCGCGGTCGCCATGGGGCTGGTCACCGTGGGAGCCGTCGCCCTGGGTGCGGTCGCCAGGGCTGACGTCGCCTTGGGTGCGGTGAGGGTGGTTCATGGGGTTCTCCCTTGGGGGACGCGGGGGATCGCCCCGGCCGCTCGGTGGAGGAAGGAGAGCGAGTGTTCGGCGAGGTGGGGGCCCGCGTGGGAGTGGCGGGGCAGTTCCACGACGGTCAGCGCCCGGTAGCCGGTCTCGGCCAGGGCTTGGAGTACGGGCGGGAAGTCGATCTCCCCGTCCCCGAACGGGAGGTGTTCATGAATGCCGCGGCGCATGTCCTCGATCTGCACATGGCGCAGCCAGGGTGCGGCGGCGCGTACGCAGTCGACGGGCGGAAGGGGTTCGAGGCACTGGCAGTGGCCGATGTCCAGGGTGAGTCCGAGTGCGTCCGGGCTGTCGAGGGCGCGGCGCAGACGGTGGAAGTCGGCGAGCGTGGCGAGCAGGTGCCCGGGTTCGGGTTCGACGGCGAGGGGGACGCCCTCGGCGGTGGCGGCCTCCACTACCGGGGCGAGTGCCTCGGTCAGGCGCTTCCACGCGGTGTCGTCGTCCGTGGCGGACGGGGTCGCTCCGCTGAAGCAGTGCACGGCGTGGGCGCCGAGGTCCGCGGCGACGCGCACGGCCCTGATCAGCAGGTCCGCACGCCGGGCGCGGTCGTCCCTGTCCGGGTCCAGGAGCGAGGGTCCGTGCTTGCGCCGCGCGTCGAGGACATAGCGGGCGCCGGTCTCCACGGTGACGCCGAGGCCGAGCGTCTCCAGTCTGCGGGCCACCTGCCGTGTGCGCGCGGCGAGTTGCGGGGCCAGCGGGTCGAGGTGCATGTGGTCGAGGGTCAGCCCCACACCGTCGTAGCCGAGGTCGGCGAGCAGGGCGAGGGCATCGGACAGGCGGAGGTCGGTGAGGCCGTTGGTGCCGTAGCCGAAGCGCAGGGCGTGCGCGGGGCTCATGTCACGCTCACCTTCCTCGCGAGTCCCCGGGCGACCGGGGCGAGGGCGGCGGTGAGCAGTGCGGTGGTGCGGGCGCCGGAGCGGGCGGCGAGGGCGGCCTGGAGGGGGATCATGGCGCGGATGCCGCCGGCGACAGCTCGCTGGGTGAGCGGGGGTGAGGGGTTCAGGGCGGCGTGGAGGTAGGGGCGGGCTGCGGTTGCGGCGTAGGCGGCGGCCAGGGCTGTGCGGAAGGTGTCGTCCGTGGTGTGGGGCCCGCCCCGGCGGTGGGTCAGGAGCAGGGTGAGCAGGCCTGTCGTGCCCAGGGCCGCCAACGGGGCCAGGGGTGAGCCGCCCCGGGTCTCCTGGCGGGACACGGCAGTCACAGCGAGGGTGTGGGTGCCGAGGAGAGCGGCGGGGAGGAGGGCTTCGCGGGTGCGGCCGGAGGTTGCCGCGGCGCCGAGGAGCAGGTCCAGTCCCCTGGCCGCGGCCATCGTCGCCGGGCCCCCGGGGGTGTGTTTCAGGGCCAGGTCGTACGCCCAGACGGTTGCCGCAAGGGGCACGGCCACCGCGAGTGCGGGCCGGCCGGCGCGGGCGGCGAGGGCCAGACCGGCGGCTGTGAGGGCCATGGCCGCGGTGAGGGCGGCGGGCGAGCCGATGCGGCCGGAGGGAAGCGGCCGGTGCGGGCGGTCCACGGCGTCCTCGTCGCGGTCGGCCCAGTCGTTGAGGGCCATGCCCGCCTCGTACAGGCACAGGGAGCAGCCGACTGCAAGGAGGGTTCGGGAGTCGGGGCGGGCCGCGACTGCCGCCGCGCCGGCGAGTGCATCGCCGGGGACGGTGAACAGGGCGGGCATGCGCAGGAGTTCCACCCAGGCACGCGCGCCGGCATGCAGCGCGGCATCGGGGGTCGCGTCCGCTCGTGGGCTCATCGGACGCTCCCCCGCAGCCGCTGCGCGAAGCCGACGAGTGCCGCGTACTGCTCCCCCAGGGCAGAGGGCCCCTCGCCCACCGGGTCCTTGAAGTAGAAGCCGAGCTCGCTCAACGGTCCCGCGAGGCCGGCCTCGTGGGCGCGCGCGGCCAGGCGCGCCAGGTCGAGGACGAGAGGCGCGGCGAGGGATGAGTCGCAGCCCTGCCAGGTTGTCTGAAGGATCATTCGGGTGCCGAGGAAGCCGTCGAAGGCGATGTGGTCCCAGGCGGTCTTCCAGTCGCCGAGGGCGGGGACGTCGTCGATGTGGACCTCGCCCTCGGGGGTCGTGCCGAGGGTGTCGGCGAGGACGCGTTCCTTGCCGGCGTTCTTCGCAGCCGCGGCGGCCGGGTCGGCGAGGGACGCCCCGTCGCCGCCGCCCAGCAGGTTGGTGCCGGACCAGGCACGCACGGCCAGGGCGCGCTGCGTGAACATCGGGCCCAGGACCGAGCGCAGCAGGGTCTGACCGGTCTTGCCGTCACGGCCCGCGTACGGCAGTCCGCTCGCCGCCGCCGGCGCCGCGAGCGACGGGTGGTGCAGGCCGGTCGAGGGGGTGAAGTTCACATACGGGCAGTCCGCGCGCAGGGCGGCCGCCGCGTAGAGGGAGCTGGCGGGGAGTTCGGTGCCGGTCGGCGCCGGTTCGGTGGAGGCGACGTTGACCACCACGGCCCGTTCCAGGTCGCACCGGCGGACGAAGTCCCGGAGGTCCGCGGCGAAGGTGTCGATCAGCTCCGTCTCGTCGCGGGTGTCGCCGGGGGCCGGTCCACCGGGTCTGATCTCCCGGTCGGCGGCGGCCAGTTCGGCGGCGACGGCGGCGGGCAGGCCGGCCGGCAGGACACCGCCGGCCGCCAGCGCTTCGGCGCGCTTGGGCAGGGGGCAGTCCACGGTGTCGTGGCCGCCGAAGACTAGAGACGAGAGGGCGGGCAAGCGGCAGTCGGCGAACGCCGGAGTCTCGCTGATCATGCCTGTGGGCGGGTGCAGGCCGGCGGTCACGGCGGCGCAGCCCGCGACGACGGTGGTGGCGACGGAGCCGCGCGCTCCGATCAGCCACACGCCCACTCGGGCTCGGGAAAGGGACGCGGACATGGGCAGCTCCTTGTCGACGCGCACGTCGTACGCGCTGGTCGTACGCGCAGGTCGTACGCGCAGGTCGTACGCGAACCCCGTCAGGACAGGTGGGGAAGACGGCGGGCGGGAGTACGGCGTCTCCCGCCCGCCGCCGTTCAGTTGCCCGGCGCGGCCGAACGCGCGGGCAGTTCCTTGATCCGCACATTGCGGAAGGACACCTGGTCGCCGGTTCCGTGGTTCTGGATACCGAGGTGTCCGTCACGCAGGCTGCGGGCCGGATCGGTGTTGGTGAAGTCGTTGATCTGCACGCCGTTGAGCCGGACGCGGAGTCGCTCGCCCTCCACGCGGATCTCGTACGTGTTCCACTCCCCCGGCGGGTTCAGCGCACGGTCGCGCTTCCTGATGTCGGCGGACTGGAAGCTGTACACGGCACCGGTGGTGCGATCGGGGGTGTCGGTCGCGTCGATCTGGATCTCATAGCCGTTGTTCACGGCCGACCAGGGGTCGTCGGAGGCCGGGAACCCCACGAACACACCGGAGTTGTCGTCTCCGGAAGGGCCGGACATCTTCCAGTCGAGTTTCAGCGAGTAGGAGGCGAAGTCCGACTCGGCGTACCAGAGCATTCCCAGTCCGCCGTTCGACGTGAGCGTGCCGTCGTCGCTCAGGTCGAAGGAACCCGGTCCCGCCTGCTTCCATGCCGCCGGCGACTGCGGCGTGCCGTCGAAGAGCGGGCGGTAGCCGTTCTCCGGGCGGCAGTCGGCCTGTGCGGCGCCGATGGCGTACCGGATGCCGCCCAACAGGTGTTGCCGGAAGGCGGGGTCGGCGTACGACTCCTTGGTGTGGCCGGCGCCCGTGTAGAAGGCGCGGCCGCCCCGGTAGTTCTGGCACCAGGCGATCGGGTGGTCGCCGTTCATGGTGCCGCCGGTGTAGGACGACTCGTCGAGGGAGGCGAGGACGTGGACTCGTTCCCGGGGGTTGGAGCGGTAGTTGTACCACTCGTCTGTGCGGTCCCACGTCCGGGAGAGTCCCGAGGTCGCGGGGTGGGAGCGGTCCTCGACGTTCACCGTGGCGGGCTGGATCGCCGGGTGCGACTGGAACCAGGCGCCGACGAGGCCGCCGTAGAACGCCCAGTCGTACTCGGTGTCGGCGGCGGCGTGGATGCCGACGTAGCCGCCGCCGTGCCGGATGTAGCCCTCGAAGGCGGTCTGTTGCGCGGGGTCGAGGACGTCCCCCGTCGTGGACAGGAAGACGACCGCGTCGTAGCGCCGCAGGTTCGCCGAGGTGAAGGCCGCCGCGTCCTCGGTCGCGTCGACGGTGAAGCCGCCCGTCTCACCGAGCTGCTGCACGGCCGTGACGCCGTCCGGGATGGAGTCGTGCCGGAAGCCGGCCGTCTTGGAGAAGACCAGGACCCGTTTCCCGGAACCGTCGGACGGGTGGGACGCGGCGGGTCCGGAGACGCAGCCCAGGAGCAGGACGGCGCCGCCGACCACGCTTGTCAGTCGGATGGTTGAGCGCATCAGGCACCTCCCTCAGCCGGTCGTGAAGGCGAAGTCGTCGACGTCGTACAGGGCGCCGCTGCCGCTCCCCTTGAAGACCAGGTAGAGCGTGGTGGTGCCGCGGGGCGCGCGGGACAGGTTCGCGGTGACGTCCTGGAAGGTCTCCCAGCCGCCGGTGACCGGTACCGTCGTCTTGCCGAGCAGGGTGCCCTTCGGCGAACCGGCGCGGATTTCGAGGGTGCCGCCGGCGCCGCCGGATGCGATGCGTGCCGTGATCGTCCTGGCGTTGGTCAGGACGTACGGCGTGAAGGAGATCCAGTCTCCGTTGTTGATGTCGCCGACGGTCTTTCCTCCGTGCGCGGTGTCCTTGGTGATCACCGAGACTCCGGAGGCGTTGCCGAAGTGCTCGGCCTGGCGGTGCCGGGGCTGGGCGACGTTCCGGTCGTGCGTGGTGAGCGGGGCCTGGCCGCCGCCTCCGCCGTCGGTGTACTCGGCGTCGAGGACTCCGAAGATGTTGGCGTCGTCGTCGTGACCGCCGTCCGCACTGGTCTGAAGGGTGCCGGAGCAGCCGTCGGCCGAGGTGAGCGGGTGACCGTGGGAGTCGTGGCCGAGGATGAAGGTGACCTTGACCTTCGCGCAGTCGACGGCGGTCCCGTCCTCGGGGTCGGTGACCTTCACCTTGAAGGGGATCGCGTCACCGAAGGTGAACAGCTGCCCGTCCTGCGGGAGTTCGAGGACCACCTTCGGCGCGGTGTTGCCGACCACGACCTGCACGCTCGCGCTGCCGGTGCGGCCGCTGGGGTCCTTCACGGTCAGGGTCGCCGTGTAGGTGCCGTTCTTCTTGTACTTGTGCGTCGGGTCGAGCGCGGTGGACGTGCCGCCGTCCCCGAAGTCCCAGCTGTAGGTGAGCGCGTCACCGTCCTGGTCACTCGTGCCCTCGGAGGAGAACCGCACCCTCAGCGGCGCCTGCCCGGAGGTACGGTCCGCCGCAGCCTGCGCCACCGGTGAGTGCCCGTCGGTGGCGTTCTCGATGCGGTACAGGCCGGAGTGCTCGTCGCCGCCGAACCAGGCGGTGCCGTAGTCGAGGACATAGAGGGCTCCGTCCGGCCCGAACGCCATGTCCATCACCTGGGTGCCGGTCCACGGGAACGCGTTGATGGACTGCACGGTGCCGCTGCCGTCCGTCACGATCCGCTTGATCCAGCGACGGCCGAACTCCCCGGCGAAGAAGTTCCCGTCGTACGCCTCGGGGAACTTGACGGGCGAGTCGAGCGAGGCGTCGTAGTGGTAGACCGGGCCGCCCATCGGGGACTCGGAGCCGTCGCCGAACTCCGGGACGGACGAGCCGTCGTAGGGAATCCAGGCTGACTGTGCGGGCGGCAGATCGGTGAGGCCGGTGTTGTGCGGCGAGGTGTTCTTCGGCGCTGCGCAGTCGAAGGCCGCACCGGAGGCCT
Source organism: Streptomyces sp. SAS_270 (assembly GCF_052543295.1). Classification (NCBI taxonomy): domain Bacteria; kingdom Bacillati; phylum Actinomycetota; class Actinomycetes; order Kitasatosporales; family Streptomycetaceae; genus Streptomyces; species Streptomyces sp. SAS_270. The sequence goes on along the minus strand of NZ_JBMNDS010000024.1, from coordinate 99,608 downwards.
TGGTGGCGAAGTCGTAGTCCACGTAGGCGTCGTTGGCTCCCGTGCAGTACGGCCAGCCGAAGTTGCCCGCCTTGGTCACTCGGGCGAACTCGACCTGGCCGCCGGGTCCGCGGGCCGGGTCGGCTGCGCCCGCGTCGGGGCCGTAGTCGCCGACGTAGACGATGCCGGTGGCCTTGTCGACGCTGAAGCGGAACGGGTTGCGGAAGCCCATCGCGTAGATCTCGGGGCGGGTCTTTTCGGTCCCCGGCGGGAAGAGGTTGCCGTCGGGGATGGAGTAGGAGCCGTCGGCGTTCACCTTGACGCGCAGGATCTTGCCGCGCAGGTCGTTGGTGTTGCCGGCCGAACGCTGGGCGTCGAAGGCCGGGTTGCGGTCGGCGCGCTCGTCGATGGGGGTGAAGCCGTCCGACTGGAAGGGGTTGGAGTCGTCCCCGGTCGAGAGGTAGAGGTTGCCCGCCGCGTCGAAGTCGATGTCGCCGCCGACATGGCAGCAGATGCCGCGGGAGGTCCGGACGTCGAGGATCTTCTTCTCGCTGGCCGCGTCGAGCGTGCCGTCCGCTTTGAGGACGAACCGCGAGAGCCGGTTGACACCGTCGAAGGGGGCGAAGTCGGCCGCGGTGCCCGTCTCCGGGGCATCACCGGCGGGTGTGTCCAACGGGGGCGCGTAGTAGAGGTAGATGAAGCGGTTGTCGGTGAAGTCGGGGTCTACGCCTATGCCTTGGAGGCCTTCCTCGTCGTGTGCGTACACGTCGAGCTTTCCCGCGAGCTTGGTGTTGCCCGCCGCGTCGGTCAGGCGGAGTTCGCCGTCGCGCGAGGTGTGCAGGACCGAGCGGTCCGGGAGGACGGCGAGGGACATGGGCTCGCCGACCTCCGGTTCGCCCTTGGCCAGGGTGACTTGCTGGAAGTCCTCGGCTGCGGCGGCGGTCGCGGCCGAGCCGGAGCCGGCCGCCGTGGTGCGCCCGGACTTGCTTCCCGGGTCGGCGACGGCTGCGCCGGCCGGGGGTGCGGTGAGGGTGAGGGACACGGCTGCGAGCATCGCCCCGGTGAGCAGGGCGAGGGTGCCTCTGAGCCGCGGGCGTCTGCGGGGAGTGGGGTTGTCTCTGTGGTGTCCGTTCGCGTGCACGAATGCCTCCATGAAGGGGCTGGTCGTACGGGTGTGTGCGGTACGCCGGGGTGCGCCGTCACCCCGGAGAGTCATACGGTCAGTTGCCGCCGAACGCCGCGTCGAACGAGGCCGACGGAGGCTCGAAGTCGTAGGCCTTGAGACGGGTCAGTGCCTCGGGAGCGCCCTGGAGCCGGTCCATGCCGGCGTCCTCCCACTCGACCGAGACGGGGCCGTCGTAGCCGATGGAACGCAGCATCCGGAAGACGTCCTCCCAGGGGACGTCGCCGTGGCCCGCGGAGACGAAGTCCCAGCCGCGCCGCGGGTCGCCCCAGGGCAGGTGCGAGCCGAGGCGGCCGTTGCGGCCGTCGAGCCGCTTGCGGGCTTCCTTGCAGTCGACGTGGTAGATGCGGTCGCGGAAGTCGTACAGGAAGCCGACCGGGTCGAGGTCCTGCCACACGAAGTGACTCGGGTCGAAGTTGAGACCGAAGGCCGGGCGGTGGCCAACGGCCTCCAGTGCGCGGTGAGTTGTCCAGTAGTCGTACGCGATCTCGCTCGGGTGGACCTCGTGCGCGAACCGCACGCCCTGCGCGTCGAAGACGTCCAGGATCGGGTTCCAGCGGGTCGCGAAGTCCTCGTACCCGCGCTCGATCATCGACTCCGGCGCGGGCGGGAACATGGCCACCAGGTGCCAGATCGACGAGCCCGTGAAACCGATGACGGTGTCGACGCCGAGGGCAGCCGCTGCGCGCGCGGTGTCCGCGATCTCGGCGGCGGCCCGCTGCCGTACGCCCTCGGGCTCGCCGTCGCCCCAGATGCGGGCGGGCAGGATGGCCTGGTGGCGTTCGTCGATGATGGCGTCACAGACGGCCTGACCGACGAGATGGTTGGAGATCGCCCAGCACTTGAGGCCGTACTTGTCGAGGAGTTGGTGGCGCGAGTCGATGTAGGCGGGGTCGGCGAGTGCCTTGTCGACCTCGAAGTGGTCGCCCCAGCAGGCCAGTTCGAGTCCGTCGTAGCCGAAGTCGCGGGCGAGCCGGCAGACCTCTTCGAGGGGCAGGTCGGCCCACTGGCCGGTGAAGAGTGTGAAGTTCCGTGGCACGTGTCAGCCTCCTCGGACCACCTCGGTGGCCCGTGTGTGCGGGTCTCGGACCACCTCGGTGGCCCGTGTGTGCGGGTCTCGGACCGGCGTGGTCGGCGTGTGCGGTCTCAGACCGCGATGGGCGTGTAGACGGAGTTCTTCGCGGCGCTCTCCTCGACGGCCGCGAGGACGCGCTGCACCTGCAGCCCGTCGGCGAACGACGGCGTGGGCGGTCGGCCCGCCGCGATGGCCTGCACCAGGTCACGGGCCTGGTGGACGAAGGTGTGCTCGTAGCCGAGGCCGTGACCCGGCGGCCACCAGGCCTCCAGGTAGGGGTGTTCGGACTCGGTGACGAGGATGCGGCGGAAGCCCGCGTGCGTGCCGGGTTCGGTGTGGTCGTGGTAGGAGAGTTCGTTGAGCCGTTCCAGGTCGAAGGCCAACGAGCCGCGCTCGCCGTTGAGTTCGATGCGCAGGGCGTTCTTGCGGCCGGTCGCGAACCTGGTGGCCTCGAAGGAGGCGAGGGCACCGGAGGCGAACCGGCCGGTGAACAGGGCGGCGTCGTCCACGGTGACGGGCCCTCTCGCGGACCCGCCCGCCGCGCTCAGACCGCTGGTCGCTCCGGCCGGCAGGGGCCGTTCACGGACGAACGTCTCCGTGAGGGCGGAGACGCCGAGCAGCGGCTCCCCCGCCAGGTACTGCGCGAGGTCGACGATGTGCGCACCCAGGTCGCCGAGGGCCCCGGACCCGGCCTGTTCCCTGCGAAGCCGCCAGGTGAGCGGGAACTCCGGGTCCACCAGCCAGTCCTGAAGGTACGTCACCCGAACATGCCGCAAGAGGCCCAGGCGTCCTTCCGCGACCATGGCGCGGGCGAGTGAAGTGGCGGGCACCCGGCGGTAGTTGAAGCCGACCATGGAGATCTGGCCGCGTGCGTGGGCCTCATGTGCTGCCCGCGTCATCGCCTCCGCCTCCTCGACCGTGTTCGCGAGGGGCTTCTCGCACAGCACGTGCTTGCCCGCGGCCAGCGCCGCGACGGCGATCTCGGCATGGCTGTCGCCCGGGGTGCAGATGTCGACGACGTCGACGTCGTCCCGGGCGATCAGGGCGCGCCAGTCGGTCTCGACGGCCGCCCAGCCGTGCCGGTCCGCCATGGCACGGACAGCTCCTCGGTCGCGGCCGCAGACGGCGGCGAGGACCGGGCGGCTCGGCAGGTCGAAGACGCGGCCCACGGTGCGCCAGCCCTGGGAGTGGGCGGCGCCCATGAAGGCGTATCCGACCATGCCCACACCGAGTGCCGGCTTCCCGGCACCTGTGTCCGCTTCGGCCTCGTCGGGCTGGTGCGGCTGTCCCATGCTGATGTCCTCCTCGTCGTCGTGGCGCGGTGGGGGGTGCGGGCGGGGCGGATCACCTGAAGCCGGTGGCCATGTACTGGCCGACGTTGTCCTTGTCGACGACGGCGGAATAGAGGGTGAGCGACGCCGGGATCTCGAACTCGGCGAGGCCTCCGATCCCCTTGCCCTGGCCGAGCGCGCGGGCCAGGTCGATCGCGGAGGCGGCCATCGTCGGCGGATACAGCACCGTGGCCTTCAGCACGCTGTTGTCGGCCTTGATGGCCTGGAAGGCGGAGAGGGCGCCCGCGCCGCCGACCATCAGGAAGTCGTCGCGCCCGGCCTGCTTGATGGCGCGCAGCGCGCCCACGCCCTGGTCGTCGTCGTGGTTCCACACCGCGTCGAACTTCGGCTGCGCCTGCAGGAGTTGGGCCATCTTGGCCTGGCCGGACTCGACGGTGAAGTCGGCGGCCTGACGGGCCACCTTCCTGATGTTGGGGTAGTTCTTGAGGGCCGCGTCGAAGCCCTGAGTGCGCTGTTTGGTGAGTTCGAGGTTGTCGAGCCCGGCCAGTTCGATGACCCGGGCGTCCTTCTTGTCCTTGAGCTTCTCGCCGATGTAACTGCCGGCACTCAGACCCATGCCGTAGTTGTCGCCACCTATCCAACAGCGGTACGCCTGCGGGGAGTTGAAGATGCGGTCGAGGTTGACGACGGGGATGCCGGCGCGCATGGCCTTGAGGCCGACCTGGGTGAGCGCCTTGCCGTCGGCGGGGAGCACCACCAGGACGTCGACCTTCTTGTTGATCAGCGTCTCGATCTGGCCGATCTGCGCTGCCGTGTCGTTGGAGCCCTCGGTGATCTCCAGCGACACGTCCGAGTACTTCTTGGCGCGGTTCTTGGCGTTGTCGTTGATGGCGTTGAGCCAGCCGTGGTCGGCCTGGGGGCCCGCGAAGCCGATGGTGACGTGCTTGCCGGGCTTGTCGTCGGCAGCCGGCTGGTCGTCCGCGGCTGGCTTCTCGTCCTTGGGGTCGTTGCTGGTGCAGCCTGTGAGGAGGGCGCCGGCCGAGACGGCGGCGGTTCCGAAGAGCAGTCCCCTGCGGCTCGCGACAGCTGTCCGGCTCAGGTATGGCATCGACTCTGGCATGGCGGTGAACCCTTTCCTCAGGTCGTGCTCGCGGTACGGCGCTGGACCAGCACGGCGGCGACGATGATCGCGCCCTTGGCGATCTGCTGGACGTCGCTCTGCAGGTTGTTCAGGGCGAAGATGTTGGTGATCGTGGTGAAGATCAGGACGCCGAGCACGGAGCCGGTGATGGTGCCCCGGCCGCCGGTGAGCAGCGTGCCGCCGATGATCGCGGCGGCGATGGCGTCGAGTTCGTAGAGGTTGCCGTTGGTGTTCTGGCCCGAGCCGGACAGGATGATCAGCAGGAACGCGGCGATGCCGCAGCACAGTCCGGACAGGAGGTAGAGGTAGAGCCGCTGGCGCCGTACGTCGATGCCCGCGAGCCGTGCCGCCTCGGCGTTGCCTCCGACGGCGACCGTGCGCCGGCCGAACGTGGTGCGGTTGAGAATCAGCCAGCCGATGACCGTGACGACGGCGAAGACGAGGACCAGCGGCGGTATGCCGAGGACGTACGCGTCGCGCTCGCCGAGCTTCAACACCCCTTCCACGGAGACGATCTGGGTCCTGCCGTCGGTGATCTGGAGGGCGAGTCCGCGGGCCGAGGCGAGCATGGCGAGGGTGGCGATGAAGGGCACCATCGCGCCGTACGCGATCAGCAGTCCGTTGACCAGTCCGCAGCCCACGCCCACGAGCACCGCGGTGAAGAGGATGCCGGCGAAGCCGTACTCCTGGGTGGCGAGCGTCGTCGCCCACACCGAGGAGAGCGCGACGATCGCGCCGACCGAGAGGTCGATGCCGCCGGAGGTGATGACGAAGGTCATGCCGACCGTGACGACGCCGATCACCGAGGCCTGGGTGAGGACGAGTTGGAGGTTTCGGGTGTCGAGGAACTCGTCGGGTTTGGTGATGCCGCCGATGACGATCAGTGCGGCGAGCACGCCGAGGAGGGAGAGGGTGCGGACGTCGGCGTGGGCCGCGAGCGTCCGCCACGCGGGGAGCGGTGCCGTCGAGGGCACCTTGTCGGTACGGTCCCGGGGCGGGGACGCGGGCTGCGTCATGAGGTTCCTTCCATGACCAGGTCGAGGACGCGGTGTTCGTCGAGTTCGCGGGCGGGCGCCGTGTGGACGACGCTGCCCTCGCGGAGCACCAGGACACGGTCGGCGAGGCCGAGGACCTCGGGCACTTCGCTGGAGACCAGCAGCACGGCGAGGCCTTCGTCGGCGAGGCGGCGGATGACCGCGTACAGCTCGGCGCGGGCCCCGACGTCGACGCCGCGGGTCGGTTCGTCGAGCAGCAGCACCTTGCAGCCGCGCAGCAACCAGCGCGCCAGGACCGCCTTCTGCTGGTTGCCGCCGGACAGGGTGCGCACGGGTACCGCCGGGTTGTCGGGGCGCAGGGACAGCTCGCGTGTCGCGGTGCGGGCGGCCCGGCGCTCGGCGCCCCGGTCGATCCAACCCCCGTGCGAGAAGCGGGACATGGAGGACACCGACACGTTGCGGGTCACGGACTCCAGCATCAGCAGGGCCTGTGCCTTGCGTTCCTCGGGAGCAAGCCCGAGTCCTGCGCGGACGGCGGCCCGTACGCTGCCGGGCCGCAACGGGCGTCCGTCCACGGTGACTTGACCGGCGCTCGGCCTGCGCGCTCCGTAGATGGTCTCCAGGATCTCGGAGCGGCCGGAGCCGACCAGCCCGGCCAGCCCGACGATCTCGCCGGGACGCAGCTGGAGGTCGAGGGGCGCGAACTCCCCCTCTCTGGCCAGGCCTTGCACTGTCAGCACCGGTTCGCCGGGGGCTGCGGTCGCGGGCCGTTGCGGGAAGACGTACTCGACGTTGCGTCCGGTCATCAGCGCCACGACGTCGCGGGTGGGCGTGGACTTCGCGGGCAGTCCGCCCGCCACCGCCCGGCCGTCCTTCAGGACGGTCACCCGGTCGCCGATGCGGCGGATCTCCTCCAGCCGGTGCGAGATGTAGACGACGGCGACGCCGTCCGCGGTCACATCGCCCACGATGCGGAAGAGGTTGTCGACCTCGTCGGGGTCGAGGGCGGCGGACGGCTCGTCCATGACGATGAGACGTACGTCGTGGGAGAGCGCCCGCGCCATGGAGACGATCTGCTGCTGGGCGGCCGAGAGGTCGCCGACGAGGCGTCCGGGGTCGATCTCGCTGTGCCCGAGCCGCTTGAGCAGGGCGGCTGTCGAGCTCTTCGCCACCTTTCCGCGTACGACGAACCCGGCGGCCGTGGGCTCGTGCCCGAGGTGGACGTTCTCGGCCACCGACAGTCCCTCCACCAGGTCGAGTTCCTGGTAGATGGTGGCGATGCCGAGGCGCATGGCGGCGATGGGCGACCTCAGCACGGCCGGTTCACCGCGCCAGGTGATCGTTCCGTCGTCTGGCTGGTGAGCGCCGGCGAGGACCTTGATGAGGGTGGACTTGCCCGCCCCGTTCTGGCCGAGCAGACAGTGCACCTCGCCGGCCTGGACGTCGAGGTCGACGCCGTCGAGGGCCCGGACGCCGGGGAACGACTTGGTGATGCCGGACATGGTGAGCAGGGGTGGTTCTGGTGCCATGACGGTTCCCCTCGGCGGGCGTGCGGGCCGGATCCAGGGCAGGGCGCTTACACGAGCAAGCAGGTTCAGGGCGTGGCGGAGCAGGGCGCTGTGCGGGTGACGTCGTACGGGATGTTGCGTACGGGAGGTGGCGTGCGGGAGGTGGTGTCGGGGAGGCGTTGCTACGCGGGCGAGAACAGGTGGTCGCTGATGAGCCGGGCCGCGCCGATGACTCCGGCGGTGGGGCCCAACTCGCCCAGCACGATGGGCAGATTGCCGGTCGCGAGCGGCAGTGACTGGCGGTAGACCTGGGTGCGGATCGCGGCGAGCAGGGTGTGGCCGAGACCCGTCACCCCGCCGCCGATCACCACCAGACCGGGGTTGAAGAAGGAGACGAGCGCGGCGATGACCTGGCCGGTGCGGTCGCCGCCCTCGCGGATCAGGGCGAGTGCGGTGGCGTCGCCGGCGGCGGCCGCGGCGGCGACGTCGACGGCGCTCAGGCTGCCGGTCGCCTCCAGACGCGTCGCCAGGTCCTGGGAGAGGCCCTGCTGAGCGGCCTCCGTGGCGTCGCGCGCAAGCGCGGCACCGCTGAAGTGGGCTTCCAGACAGCCCCGGTTGCCGCAGGCGCAGGGGCGGCCGTCGGGCACGGCCTGGATGTGTCCGATGTCGCCGGCGCTGCCGGTCACACCGCGGTGGACCTCGCCGCCGACGACGATGCCGCAGCCGATGCCCGTGCCGATCTTGACGCAGAGGAAGTCGCCCACGGAGCGGGCGACGCCCGCGTGCTGCTCCCCCATCGCCATCAGGTTCACGTCGTTGTCGACCATGACCGGGCAGCCGAGGTCCTGGCTGAGCGCCTCGCGCACCGGGAAGCCGTCCCAGCCGGGCATGATCGGCGGCGCGACCGGCACGCCCTCGGGGAAGCGGACCGGACCCGGGACGCCGATGCCGGCGCCGTCGAATCCCTCCGCGAGCCCGGAGGCCTTCAACTTGGCGGCCATGGCGAGGACTTGCTCGAACACGGCGACCGGGCCCTCGCGGACGTCCATGGGCTGGTTGATGTGCCCCAGGATCTCCAGCTCGGCGTTGGTGACGGCGACATCGATCGAGGTCGCCCCGATGTCGACGCCGAGGAAGCGGAGTGCGGGGGCGAGGCGGACGTTGTGGGAGCGGCGGCCACCGCGGGATGCGGCGAGGCCGTCGGCCACCACGAGCCCGGTCTCCAGCAGCCGTTCCACCTCGACGGCGAGCTTGGACCGGGAGAGGTCGATCTGATCACCGAGCTGGGCACGGGAGTTGGGGCCGCCGTCGCGCAACAGCCGTAGCAGCCGCGCCTGGTGGGCGTTGGCGGGTCGTGCCGTCATACGTCTCACGTGCCCCTCCCCGCTCGGTCGGCCCGCACCCGGTTGAACGGCTTGCACCCGTCGGGTTCCGGCCGATTCTCCGGCTTGCTTTCGAGGCGAACGTAGCAGCGGCTGCATGGGGTGGGAAGAAGTAACGCACGAATTGCTTTCAACTTTCTCCACTCTCAGGACAAAGTAGAGAGTCGCGACTTCGTGCACAGGCAGCACAATGGGGCCACTGACGTGCGGAGTTGATGACGGGGTGGGCATGGAGAGGGTGTTGGGGACCGTGGGTGCGCTGTGGCGGCATCCGGTCAAGTCGATGCTGGGGCAGCGGATCCAGGCCGCCGAGGTGACCGATCGCGGACTGGCCGGCGACCGGCGCCTCGCCCTCCTGGACCGGGAGACGGGCAAGGTCGCCAGCGCCAAGAACCCCCGGCTGTGGCGGACCCTGCTCACCTGCACGGCGACACCGGAGGAGTCCGCGACACGCATCACCGCGCCCGACGGCACGGTCGTGCGGAGCACCGACACTGACGTCGACGAGGCGCTCTCGGCGATCGTGGGCCGGGCGGTCACCCTGATCGGCACACCGCCGCCGCAGGGCACGCTGGACCGGTCCCGGCCCGAGGAGGTCCTGCGTGCGGGCGTGGACGCCGAAGTGGACGCCGATGTCGTGCAGTTCGGCTCGGCGTCTCCCGCCGGTACGTTCTTCGACTTCGCGCCGCTCCACCTGATGAGCACCTCGACCCTCACCCGGGTGGGCGCGCTGCATCCGCGCGGGGCCGTGGAGGTGCAGCGCTACCGCCCCAACGTCGTGATCGACACGGACGGGGTGGGATTCGTGGACCACGGGTGGTTCGGCGGGGAGTTGAGGATCGGTGACCGGCTCGCGCTGCGCGTGGTGGCCTCGACGCCGCGCTGCGCGGTGCCGACCCTCGCGCACGGCTCCCTGGCGCGTGACCCGCACGCCCTGCGCACGCTCGCCGAGCACCACCGCGTCCCCGCGCTGCCGGGCCGGGCCCCGGAACCCTGCGCCGGCGTCTACGCCCAGGTCCTGCGGCCCGGCCCGGTGCGGCTCGGGGACACCGTCCGGATCTCGGATTCCGCTGGACAGCCGCGCCCTGACCTGCTGTCGTGACGCCGACACCACATCAGGGGGAACGCATGACCGAGCACGCCACGGAGTCACGACCAGGGGCCGACACCGGCAGGACGGCCCAACGGGTCAGCACCCTGGAGCTCTTCTTCGATCTGGTCTTCGTCTTCACGCTCACGCAGATCACCGTGCTGCTCGCCGCCGACCTGTCGTTCGCGACGGCGGGGCGGGTCGCGCTGATCTTCGTCGTACTGTTCTGGATGTACGGCGCCTACGCGTATCTCACCAACCAGGTGCCGCCCGACCGCCCTTCGCGACGCCTCCTGCTGATGCTGGGCATGGCGGCCTTCCTGGTGTGCGCGCTGGCCATTCCCCGCGCGTTCGACGACGGCGGCGTGGTCTTCGGGCTCGGCTTCCTGGGCGTCGTCCTCGTGCACAGCGCGCTCTACACCCGAAGCCACGGCCGCGACGTCGTCTGGTACGCGGTGCCCAACTCGCTGGCCGCGCTGTCGGTCACGGCCGCCGGACTCCTCGACGGCCCGGCCGCGGACGGGCTGTGGCTGCTCGCGATCGTGCTGCAGTTCGTCACACCGTTCTTCGCCGAGCACGGCCCACGGCGCCGGGACGGGCGCGAAGCCGCCTATCTGCGCGCCCAGTTGGGCGGCCTGAACCCGGCCCACTTCGTGGAGCGGCACGGACTGCTGCTGATCGTCGCCTTCGGCGAGTCCGTCATCGCGATCGGAGTCGGCATCGGCGATCAGCCGCTCACCGCGGGCCTGTTCGGCGGCGCGTTCCTCTCGCTGGCCCTGGCGGGCGCGCTGTGGTGGACGTACTTCGTGCGCGACGAGGACCGGGCGGAGGCCGTGTTCACGGCGACGCCGCCGGACCGGCGCTGGCGCCTGGCGATGAACGCCTACTACTACGCCTTCCTGCCGATGCTGCTGGGCATCGCCGCTCTCGCGGCGGGCGTCAAGAAGTCGCTGGGGCACCTCACCGAGCACCTGCACACCGGCCCGGCGCTCGCCCTCGCGGGCGGGGTCGCGCTGTTCCTCGCCGGGGACGTGGCCTTCCGCACGGTCCTGCGGCTCCTCCCGGTGAGCCACCGCGCCGCAGCCGTGCCCGTGGTCCTGGCCACCGCGCTGCTCGGCGTCCACCTCTCCGCGGCCGCCGAACTACTGGCCCTGGTGGCCGTGTTGGTCGCGATGCTGGCGGCAGAGGCACGCTGGGCTCCGTGCACAACTGCGGACACGGCTGCGGAAGACGCCTGACCGTCACGGGCCACGCGCGCGCCCCGTCCGGCGTGTGCGGCGCGTGCCGTGCGGCCGGCTACTTCTCGCGCTCGTGGTACGTCTTGCGCGTGTGCTCCGTGTGGGCTCGCATGACCTGGGTGGCGCGCGCCTCGTCGCGGTCGGCGATGGCCGCGATGAGGTCGCGGTGCTCGATCCAGGACTGGCGGCCGCGCTGCCGGGCGACCGGTGTGTAGTACCAGCGGACGCGGCGGTCGACCTGCGCGGCCAGTTCGGCGAGGACCGTGTTGCCCGCCAGTTCCATGACCTTCGCGTGGAAGCGGGCGTTCATGGCGACCGCGGCGTCCACGTCGTCGGCGGCTACGGCGCGCTCGCCCTCGGTGCACAGCTCCTCCAGCACGGTGATGCCGGCGGTGCCCGCGCTCGCCGCGGCGAGCCGGGCGGCCTCGGCCTCCAGGAGCGTACGGACGGTGAGGAGCTGGTCGGCCTCCGCCTCCGTCGGCTCATGGACGAACGCGCCCTGGGCGGGCCGCAGATCGACCCAGCCCTCGGTGTTCAGCCGCTGCAGCGCCTCGCGCACAGGCTGCCGGGAGACACCGAGGTGCCCGGCGAGTTCGCTCTCGACCAGGTGCTGGCCCGGCTGGAGGGCACGCGTGGTGATGAGTTCGAGCAGTGCCTCGTAGACGCGGTCGCGCAGCGGGCCGGGCCGTTCGAGCTTGGGCACCGCCCCCTGCGGCAGTCCTGTCGACAACATCGCGGTTCCCCTCCTGGGCAGCGGGGCCAGGGACTCCGTCGACCGTGGCGGTGACGACGGCGGCGGCGCCGCATCCGGAAAGCCAGTATGAATTGTCTTTCGTCTACAGTCTACGGCGCACAATGGCCAGGGGGAGGAGAAGTCGGGCTCGTCACACACGGACGTAGGCACACATGAGGGGCGGCCGTACGCGCACCTCAGGGGCAGTGCACCCACACGTCAGGGGCAGCGGACTACCTGTCCCGCGTACGACAGGTTTCCGCCGAAGCCGAACAGCAGCACGGGGTCGCCGCTGCGGATCTCGCCGCGCTCCACGAGCTTGGAGAAGGCGAGCGGGATGCTCGCGGCCGAGGTGTTCCCGGAGTCGACGACATCGCGCGCGACGACGGCGTTCACCGCGCCGATCTTCCCGGCGAGGGGCTCGATGATGCGCAGGTTCGCCTGGTGCAGCACGACCCCGGCGAGCTCCTCGGGTGCGAGACCGGCGCGCTCGCAGGCCTGCCGCGCGATCGGCGGGAGCTTGGTGGTGGCCCACCGGTAGACGCTCTGGCCCTCCTGCGCGAACCGCGCGGGCGTGCCCTCGATGCGCACCGCGTTGCCCATCTCGGGCACCGATCCCCACAGCACCGGCCCGATGCCGGGCGTCTCCCCGTCGGGGACCGCCTCGACCACGGCGGCGCCCGCGCCGTCGCCGACCAGGACGCAGGTCGTACGGTCGGTCCAGTCCGCGACGTCCGACATCTTGTCGGCGCCGATGACCAGCGCACGGGTGGCGGCGCCCGCCCGCACGGTGTGGTCGGCGGTCGCGAGGGCGTGCGTGAAGCCCGCGCAGACCACGTTGACGTCCATGGCGGCCGGGGAGGGGATCCCCAGACGGGCGGCTACCCGGGCGGCCATGTTCGGCGAGCGGTCGACGGCCGTGGAGGTGGCGACGAGGACCAGGTCGATGTCGGCCGGGTCCAGACCCGCCGCCGCGAGCGCCTTGGCCGCCGCGTGCGCGGCCAGCTCGTCGACCGGCTCGTCGGGCCCGGCGATGTGGCGCGTGCGGATACCCACCCGGCTCGTGATCCACTCGTCGCTGGTGTCGACCAGGCCCGCCAGGTCCTCGTTGGTGAGTACCTTGGCGGGCTGGTAGTGGCCGACGGCGGCGATCCGCGTGCCGTTCATGGGTGGTCCCCCTCGTTGCCTTGGGTAGCGGGATCCACCAGTCTGATCAGTGACTCACGGGTACGACGGCAGGCGAAGGGACAGGAAAACCGCGTCAGGCTTGTCGGCTTCTGTCAGCCCTTCGGACGGCCCGAACAGCTACCCCGTGAACAACTGAGTCGCCTTCTGTACGAGTTCGTACAGGCCGTAGCAGAGCGGCGCGCCCACCCACAGCCAGGCGAAGGCGATCAGCCCACGGCGGTCAGGCGGACTCGGACTGCTCTCGCCGGACATCGGCGGCCTCCCTCGGTGCGGGGATGTGGTGACGGGTGTGGACGGGCCGGACGAGCTCGTTGGCGACGAAGCCGACGACGAGCAGCCCGATCATGATCATGAAGGAGAGGCCGTAGAGGGCCGAGCCGTGTTTGCCCTCGTCCTCCTGCCGGTCGGCGATCCAGTTGACGATCAGCGGGCCGAGCACACCGGCGGTGGACCAGGCGGTGAGCAGCCGGCCGTGGATCGCGCCGACCTGGTAGGTGCCGAAGAGGTCCTTCAGGTAGGCGGGGACGGTCGCGAACCCGCCGCCGTAGAAGGAGAGGATCACCAGCGCGCACACGATGAACAGCGGCTTCGAGGAGTCCCCGAACCACGCGATGAGCGCGTACATCAGGGCGCCCACGCCGAGGTAGACGCGGTAGATGTTCTTGCGGCCGATCAGGTCGGACGTCGACGACCAGCCGATACGGCCCGCCATGTTGGCCGCCGAGAGCAGCGCGACGAATCCGGCCGCCGCGGAGGCCGACACCGGCGTCGAGGTGTCCGCGAAGAAGTCCGTGATCATCGGGGCGGCCTTCTCCAGGATGCCGATGCCCGCGGTCACGTTCATGCACAGCACGACCCACAGGCACCAGAACTGCGGGGTGCGCACGGCGTTGCGGGCCGAGACCTGGACGCCCTCGAACGCACTCGGCGCGCTCTCGACAGGCTTCTCGCTGCGCGGTACGCGCACCAGCAGCACACCGAGGGTCATGAAGACGGCGTACGTCAGTCCGTGCACGAGGAACGCGAGCGCGATGCCGTGCGAGTCGGAGCCGAAGGACTTCAGCATCTGTGCGGACCACGGCGAGGCGATCAGCGCACCGCCGCCGAAGCCCATGATCGCGATCCCGGTGGCCATGCCGGGCCGGTCCGGGAACCACTTGATCAGCGTCGAGACGGGCGAGATGTAGCCGATGCCGAGGCCGATGCCGCCCACGAAGCCGTAGCCGAACACAATCAGCCAGAACTGCTCGGTGGCGGCGCCGAGCGCGGCGATCAGGAAGCCGGAGGAGAAGCAGACGAGGGCGACGGTCATCGCCCAGCGCGGCCCGTTGCGCTCCACGAGCGTGCCGCCGAACGCGGCGGACAGGCCGAGCATGACGATGCCGAGCTGGAAGGGCAGCGCGCTCTGGGTGCCGCTGAGGCCGAGCGCGGATTCGAGCGGCGGCTTGAACACGCTCCAGGCGTAGGCCTGGCCGATGGAGAGGTGAACCGACAGGGCTGCGGGCGGAACGAGCCAGCGGCTCCAGCCGGCCGGTGCGAGAGGGGGGCTCATGATCCCGGAGGATAGGAAGGATCAAGGGAGTTGAGAACCTGCGCGTCGACCGTATGCGGTGAGCGGTATGCAGGAAGCGGCGAACGGTCGGCGGGGGGCGCGGGTGGAGCGAGACGGGCCCGGCAACGGGCCCGGGACCGCGTTCAGTGCTGCGCGAAGTCTTGCTGGTCCAACTTCCATACTGTAGACAATATTTCGTCGACAGTGTTCGGCAGTTCCTCGGTACCCTCGACCGAACGGAGCGAGCCACCGTGAAAGTCGCAGTTCTCGGCGCCGGTGCGATCGGCGCCTACGTCGGCGCCGCGCTGCACCGCGCGGGCGCCGATGTGCATCTCATCGCCCGTGGACCGCATCTCGCGGCCATGAGGCGCGACGGCGTCCAGGTCCGCAGTCCACGCGGCGACTTCACCGCGCGGGCCCATGCCACCGACGACCCGGCCGAGGTGGGCCCGGTCGACTTCGTCCTGCTGGGCCTGAAGGCCAACTCGTACGCGGCGTGCGGGCCGCTGATCGAGCCCCTGCTGCACGACACCACCGCGGTGATCGCCGCCCAGAACGGCATCCCGTGGTGGTACTTCCACCGGCACGGCGGCCCGCACGACGGCCACCGCGTCGAGAGCGTGGACCCCGGCGGCGCGGTCAGTGCGGTGATCGCGCCCGAACGGGCCATCGGGTGCGTGGTGTACGCCGCGACCGAGCTGGCAGGGCCGGGAGTCGTACGCCATCTCGAAGGCACCCGGTTCTCCGTCGGCGAGCCCGACCGCTCGATCTCGCAGCGCTGCCTGGCGTTCAGCGAGGCCATGCGGGCGGGCGGACTCAAGTGCCCGGTCGAACCGGACCTGCGCAACGACATCTGGCTCAAGCTGCTCGGCAACATCTCCTTCAACCCCATCAGCGCGCTGGCCCGCGCCACGATGCGGCAGATGTGCCTGCACGGCGGCACCCGCAAGGTCATCGAGATCATGATGACCGAGACGCTCGCCGTCGCCGAGGCGCTGGGCTGTGAGGTCGGCGTCTCCATCGAACGGCGGCTGGCCGGGGCCGAACGCGTCGGCGACCACCGCACCTCCACGCTCCAGGACCTGGAGCGCGGCAAGCCGCTCGAACTCGACGTCCTGCTCGCCGCCGTCGTCGAGCTGGCGGACATCACCGGCGTCCCCGTGCCGACGCTGCGGACCGTCCACGCCATCTCGGACCTGCTCGCATTGAGGACCGCCGCATGAGGAAACGCGACCGAACTCCCAAGACCTACAACCGACTTACGCATCCCTTGATCCGCGACTCCCGCGACGAACCCTTCCGCCCCGCCACCTGGGACGAGGCGCTGACCCGTGCGGCCGCCGGCCTGGACGCGGCGCGCGGCGCGTTCGGGATGTTCTCCTGCGCCCGCGCGACCAACGAAATGAACTATGTGGCGCAGAAGTTCGCGCGGGTCGTGATGGGCACGAACAACGTGGACTCCTGCAACCGCACCTGCCACGCACCGAGCGTCGCCGGTCTCACGGCGGCCTTCGGCTCGGGCGGCGGCACCTCCTCGTACGCGGAGGTCGAGCACACCGACCTCGTCGTGATGTGGGGCTCCAACGCCCGCTTCGCGCACCCGATCTTCTTCCAGCACGTGCTGAAGGGGATCCGCAACGGGGCGCGGATGTACGCGGTCGATCCGCGCCGCACGAGCACCGCCGAGTGGGCGGAGAGCTGGCTCGGGCTGAACGTCGGCACCGACATCCCGATGGCGCACGCGATCGGCCGCGAGATCATCCACGCGGGCCTCGCCAACCAGGCGTTCATCGACCGGGCGACGTCCGGCTTCGAGGCGTACCGGGCACTCGTCGAGCCATGGACGCTGTCGCTCGCCGAGAAGGTGACGGGCGTACCGGCCGCAGCCATACGGGAGTTGGCGCACGCCTACGCACGGGCCGAGCGGGCCCAGCTGTGCTGGACGCTCGGCATCACCGAGCACCACAACGGCACCGACAACGTCCGCGCACTCATCAACCTGTCCCTGCTGACCGGGCACGTGGGCCGCCACGGCTCCGGGCTCCAGCCCCTGCGCGGCCAGAACAACGTGCAGGGCGGCGGCGACATGGGAGCCATCCCCAACCGGCTGCCCGGCTTCCACGACATCCTCGACCCCGACGCCCGGCTGAGGTTCGAGTCCGCCTGGGACACCGTCATCCAGCCCCGCTACGGGCTGAACCTGACCGAGATGTTCGAGGCCATGGAGGAGGGCGCCCTCAAGGCCGTCTACTGCATCGGCGAGAACCCCGCCCAGTCGGAGGCGGACAGCGAGCAGGCGGTGCAGCGGCTGCGCAACCTCGACTTCCTCGTCGTCCAGGACATCTTCCTCACGAAGACGGCCGAGTTGGCGGACGTCGTGCTCCCCGCGACCGCCGGGTGGGCCGAGACGGAGGGCACGACGACCAACAGCGAGCGGCGGGTCCAGCGGGTACGCCGGGCCGTCACACCGCCCGGCGAGGCGCGCGAGGACGTCGACATCATCTGCGACCTGGCCTCGCGCCTGGGGCACGAGTGGAAGTACGCGGACTCCGAGACCGTCTGGAACGAGCTGCGGTCGGTGTCGCCGGACCACTACGGGATGACGTACGAGCGCCTTGAGGAACACCAGGGCATCCAGTGGCCCTGCCCGCAGACGGACCGGCTCGAACCGACGTATCTGCACGGGCGGTTGTGGGAAGCGGATCCCGCGAAGAGGGGGCTTCTCGCACCCTTCGGGCTCGTCGCGCACGATCCGCCCGTCGACCTCACGGACGAGCAGTACCCGATCCGGCTCACCACCGGGCGCCGCCTCGACTCGTACAACACCGGTGTGCAGAGCGGTGGTTTCGCCTCCCCGCTGCGGCGCGGCGAGTTCGTCGAGCTGTGCCCGGAGGACGCCGAGCGCTACGGGGTCGCGGTGGGCGAGGAGGTCCGGGTCTCGTCCCGGCGCGGGGCCGTGGTGGCACCCGTGTGGGTCGACACGGCGCTGCGGCCCGGGCTCGCGTTCATGACCATGCACTTTCCCGACGAGGTGGACACCAACCAGCTGACGATCGAGGCCAACTGCCCGATCGCGGGCACGGCGGAGTTCAAGGCGTCGGCCATCCGGATCGAGAAGCTGCCCGCTGCGATGCAAGTGAGGTGATGTGGTGGACCTGCACTTCGGTGACAGCAAACCGACGGACGAGGAGCGGGCGGCGGTCGACGCGCTGCTCGGCCCTCCGGAGTCCTCGTGGGAAGGCGCCGACAGGTCGGACGCCGATTTGCGGTGGGCGCGCGGTGGCCGGGAGGCCCGGGAGCGCCGTGATCTGCTGTTGCCGGGGCTGCACGCCCTCAACGACCGCGTCGGGTGGATCAGCGAGGGGGCTCTCGACTACCTCTGCCGGCGCCTCACCGTCCCGCCGGCCGAGGCGTACGGGGTCGCCACGTTCTACTCCCTGTTCTCCGTCAAGCCGCGGCCCGCGACGGTGCTGCACGTCTGCACGGACCTCGCCTGCGCGGGTGCCGGGGCGGCCGAGCTGTGTGCGGGGGTCGAGGCGCGGCTCGGGCTCGGCAGCGGGGTGAGTGTGGAGCGGAGTCCTTGTCTGGGGCTGTGCGAGCGGGCGCCTGCCGCGTTGGTGGTGCGGGCGGGTGCCGCCGCGGGGCCGGGTGCGCCTGCGGCGGGCGTCGCCCCCGCCGCCCCTTCCCGTCCCGAAACCGGGGGCTCCGCCCCCAGACCCCCTTATCGGCCTGAACGGCCTCGTCCTCAAACGCCGGACAGGCTGGAAGCAGCCACCGCTGTCGTCGGCGCCGCCGATATCGACACCGTCGTCCTCGCCGCCACCGCCCCCGACACCGCCCCCGCCGAGCCGTCCGCCGCCATGGCGGTCCCCCAGGCAGGTCAGGGCGGCCTGGTCCTGCTGTCCCGCGTCGGTGTCGTCGATCCCGCCTCCCTCGACGACTACCGAGCCCACGGCGGCTGCACCGCCCTGCGCCAGGCCTTCGCGCTCGGCCCCGCCGGCGTCATCCGCGAGGTCACCGACGCGGGCCTGGTCGGGCGCGGCGGCGCCGCCTTCCCCACCGGCCGCAAGTGGCTGGCCACGGCGTCGCAGCCCGACCATCCGCACTATCTCGTGTGCAACGCGGACGAGTCCGAGCCGGGCACGTTCAAGGACCGGGTGCTGATGGAGGCCGACCCGTACGCGCTCGTCGAGGCGATGACGATCGCGGGGTACGCGGTGGGGGCGCACAAGGGATACCTGTATCTGCGCGGCGAGTACCCGCGCGCGCTGCACCGCATGGAGCACGCCATCGGGCAGGCACGCGCGCGTGGCCTGCTCGGGGACGACGTGCTCGGGCAGGGATACACCTTCGACATCGAGATACGGCGGGGCGCGGGGGCGTACATCTGCGGGGAGGAGACGGCCCTGTTCAACTCGATCGAGGGCTACAGAGGAGAGCCCCGTTCGAAGCCGCCCTTCCCCGTGGAGAAGGGTTTGTTCGGCAAACCCACCGCGGAGAACAACGTCGAGACGCTGGTGAACGTGCTGCCGATCCTGACGACGGGCGCGGGGGCGTACGCCGCCATCGGCACGGAGAAGTCCACCGGGCCGAAGCTGTTCTGCGTGTCGGGAAGCGTGGAGCGGCCGGGCATCTACGAGCTGCCGTTCGGGGCGACACTCGGTGAGCTGCTGACGCTCGCAGGAGTACGTAAGCGTTTGCGCGCGGTTCTCCTCGGAGGCGCGGCCGGCGGCTTCGTCCGGCCCGACGAGCTGGACATCCCGCTCACCTTCGAGGGCACGCGGGAGGCGGGCACGACGCTCGGCTCGGGGGTGGTGATGGCCTTCGACGACACCGTTCCGCTCCCCAGGCTGCTGCTGCGGATCGCCGAGTTCTTCCGCGACGAGTCGTGCGGCCAGTGCGTGCCGTGCCGGGTCGGGACCGTACGCCAGGAGGAGGCGCTGCACCGGATCGCCGAGCGCACGGGCGCCGAGGCCGCGGGTGACATCGCCCTTCTTCGCGAGGTGGGACGCGCCATGCGGGACGCCTCGATCTGCGGTCTCGGGCAGACCGCGTGGAACGCCGTGGAGTCCGCCATCGACCGTCTGGGGGCGTACGAATGATCAGCACCGAACGCGCGGGGGCCGCCGTATGACCGCGATACCGCTGGGGATCCCCCGCCGGCTCGTCGAGTTCACCCTCGACGGGGAGCGGGCCCGGGTTCCCGAGGGCTCCACGATCCTGGACGCCTGCCGGGCCGCCGGGAAGGACGTCCCGACCCTCTGCCAGGGCGACACCCTCACCCCGAAGAACGCGTGCCGCGTCTGCGTGGTCGAGGTGGAGGGGGCCAGGACCCTCGTCCCGGCCTGCTCCCGCAAGGCGGAGCCGGGCATGGAGGTGAGCACCGTCTCCGAGCGCGCCCGGCACAGCCGCAAAGTCGTCCTCGAACTGCTCGCCTCCTCGGTCGACTTGTCGACCACGCCGCAGGTGGCCGAGTGGATCAAGGAGTACAAGGCGAAGCCGGACCGCTTCGGCCCGGACGCGGCCCGTGTCGATGAGGAGCCGAGGATCGACAACGAGCTGTACGTGCGCGACTACGACAAGTGCATCCTCTGCTACAAGTGCGTCGACGCCTGCGGCGACCAGTGGCAGAACACCTTCGCGATCTCGGTCTCCGGGCGCGGATTCGATGCCCGGATCGCCGTCGAGCACGACGCCCCGCTGACCGACTCGGCGTGCGTGTACTGCGGGAACTGCATCGAGGTGTGCCCGACCGGCGCCCTGTCGTTCAAGTCGGAGTTCGACATGCGCGCGGCGGGTACGTGGGAGGAGTCCGCGCAGACCGAGACGACCACCGTGTGCGCGTACTGCGGAGTGGGCTGCAACCTCACTCTGCACGTGCAGGACAATGAGATCGTGAAGGTCACCTCGCCGCACGACAACCCGGTGACCCACGGCAACCTCTGCATCAAGGGCCGTTTCGGCTACCAGCACGTACAGAACCGGGGCTGATCAGGACATGGGACGAGTCACGGAACGACGCAAGGTGATCCGCATCCGCGACGGGGCCGTCTCCGCCCGCCCGGACACACTCGTCGCCGAGGAACCCCTGGAGATACGTCTCAACGGCAAGGCCCTCGCGATCACCATGCGCACGCCGGGCGACGACTTCGCGCTCGCCGCGGGCTTCCTGGTCAGCGAGGGTGTGCTGGGCACGGCGGACGAGCTGCAGAGCATCGTGTACTGCGCCGGAGCGACGGTGGACGGCTCGAATTCGTACAACGTGGTGGACGTGCGGACGGCGCCGGGAGTCGTCATCCCGGACATCACGCTGGAGCGGAACGTGTACACGACGTCGTCCTGCGGGCTGTGCGGCAAGGCGAGCCTGGACGCGGTCCGTACGACGGCGCGCTGGGCGATCGACGACACGCTCGGCGACACCACTCCCCCGGTGCGGCTGGAACCCGAGCTGCTCGCGAGCCTCCCCGACCGGCTGCGGGCGGCCCAGCGGGTGTTCGACCGGACCGGGGGTCTGCACGCGGCGGCCCTGTTCACGGAGGACGGCGAGCTCCTCGACGTACGGGAGGACGTGGGCCGGCACAACGCGGTCGACAAGCTCGTCGGACGGGCCCTGCAAAGCGGGCAGCTGCCGCTGTCCCGCACGGTCCTGCTGGTGTCGGGCCGCGCCTCCTTCGAGCTGGCGCAGAAGGCGGTCATGGCGGGCATCCCGGTCCTGGCGGCGGTCTCGGCGCCGTCGTCGCTGGCGGTCGATCTGGCCGCCGAGACGGGTCTGACGCTGGTCGGCTTCCTGCGCGGCCCCTCCATGAACGTGTACGCGGGCGAGCACCGCATCGCTCTGCGGGCCGCGGCCGCCCAGGGCTGACCGGGCTCGCCGCGACACGACGGCGGGGCCCCGAACGGCGGGGAGCGCCCCCTGCGCCTTCGGGGCCCCTCCCTTTGCTCAGTCGCCTCCGGGGCGCCTCAAGCCGGTGTCGGGAAGCCGACCGTGCTCAGCCCCTGGTGAAGTGCACCTCGGCGGCCGTCACCACCGTGCCCAGGCGCGGGAAGTCGAGCCGTACGGACGCGTCGTGTTCGGCGGCGGTGAAGGCGGCCATCGCGTCCTGGACGAAGACGAGGTCGTAGCCGAGGTCGCCGGCGGCGCGGGCGGTGGACTCGACACCGAGGTTGGTGGCGATGCCACCGAACACGAGGGTGGTGACGCCGCGTTCGCGCAGCCGCTCGTCCAGGCCGGTGCCCTGGAACCCGCCGATGGTCCGCTTCACGATCTCGATGTCGCCCGCCGCCGCGAGCCCGGCGGCGAGGCCGCTGCCGGGTGGCTGCTCGACGATCCCGGGTCGTTCGACACGGATGAGCACGACGGGCGCTCCCGCGGAGCGGAACGCTGTGGCCAACTCCTCGGACACGGTGAGGACTTCGGTGCCCTTGTGGGGTTCCAGGGGCAGCGCGACGATGCGGTCCATCAGGTCGACGAGGACGAGGGCCGTGCGGGCCGGGTCGAGGGCGAGGCGGGGTTCGGTCATGACGGAACGTTAGCCCGCGTCAGCCGTCCGTACCGGAAATCCGGATCAACAGGTCCATGAACTGCTCCCGCTCAGCGGCGGACAGGGAGGAGAGCAGCGCGTCGTTCGCCACGCGCGCCGCCTTCTCGCAACGCTTCAGCAGCCGCCCGCCCTCCTCGGTGAGCGACACCGCGTTCTTGCGACGGTCCTTCGGGTCCGGTTCGCGGACGACGAGGCCGGCGCCCTGGAGGTCGTTGAGGACGCCGACCAGGTCCTTGGGGTCGAGGTGGATGCTGCGGCCCAGCTCGGCCTGGGCGACGGGGCCGAGGTCGCCGACGGCGCTGAGCGCCACGTGGTGCCACATCTTCTGTCCCTCGGCGGCCAGCGCCTCGGAGACGAGAGCGCGACCGCGGGCGGCGGCCCTGCCGAGGAGCCAGCTGGGGAGCGTGCGGATCTCGTGAAGCGCGGCAGCGGAGGTGGGCGCGGGAGGCGGGGCGGGCGCGTCGGACATGGGCACACCCTACCGAGAAATCGTTGGACTTCCCAATGAATCCCGGGCTACCGTTGGGACTCCCAACGAATTCTGGAGGTGCGATGCGTCGCGTCCGGTACGAACACACGGGTGGTCCGCTGTTCACGGAGGAGGTGCCCGTCGCCGCCGCCGGCCCCGGCGAGCTGCTCGTGCGCGTGGAGGCGATCGGCGTGACCCTGCCCGTCGTGCGCAAGGTGACCGAGGCCGCGGAGCCCATCGCGCTCGGCGGCGAGATCGCCGGGGAGGTCGTCGCCGTGGGCGCGGGTGCCTCCCGCTTCACCGTGGGCGAACGCGTCACCGGCCTCTGCTTCGGGCACGGGTACGCCGACTTCGCACTCCTCGACGAGGCCATGACGTCACGGATCCCGGACGCCGCGAGCGCCGTCGACGCCGTCGCCCTCGTCCGCAGCGGACTGGTCGCCCTCGGCGCCCTGGAGGCGGCGCGCCCCGAGCCCGGTGAGTCGGCGCTCGTGACGGGGGCGGCGAGCGGTGTCGGGCATCTGGCCGTCCAGCTCGCCCGACTGCGCGGGGCGTCGCGTATCACCGGCGCCGTGTCCGGCCCCGGCAAGGCCGACTTCGTGCGCGGCCTCGGGGCCGACGAGGTGGTCACGTACGACTGCGCGGACTGGGGCGAGCCGGTCGACTACGCCCTCGACGCGGTCGGCGGCAGCCTGCTGACTCCGGCCGTCGCCGCACTCGCGCCGGGCGGGCGGCTCGTCGCGTACAGCTCGGGCGGCGGGACGATCCAGGCGTACGACCTGCTGGTGGGCGCCAAGTCCGTGATCGGCTTCCAGATGGCACTGATCGCCCGCCGTCGCCCGGAGTTGTACGAGCGGTGGCGCCAGGAACTGTGGCGACTGCACGCGGACGGCGCACTGCGCCCCGCCGTGCACGGGGAGTTCGCGTTGGAGGACGCCGCGAAGGCCCATGCGGTGATCGAGTCGCGAAGCAACCTCGGCAAGGTGGTGCTGATCCCCTGAAGTCCGGCAGCCGGACGTCCGGGCCGCCGCCGGACGTGACCCGTGCACGCTTCTTGTGGGGTGCCTGAGAGCCCAAGTAGCGTCTGTGGCTCGCACGTTGGACGTGGGACGTCGGATGTGGGACGTCCGGATGTCCCTACGTATGAAGACGTATGAAGACGTATGAAGACGTATGACGACGCATGAAGACGTATGAAGGGCAGGCCCCACCATGCCGTCAAGCCTCCGCGCACGTCTGAGATCCCTCCTCACCGCCGGTCTCACCACCGCGGCCCTCCTCGCCCTGCCGAGCCCCGCGGGTGCCCAACAGGCGTCCGCAACAGGTGAGTTCGAGCAACAGGTGCTCTTCAAGGCATCCCAGGACCCCGGCTACGCGTGCTTCCGCATTCCCGCCGTCGTGAAGAGCGCCGACGGCACCCTGCTGGCCTTCTCCGAGGGCCGGGTCGACAACTGCGGGGACGCGGGTGACATCGACATCGTCCTCAAGCGGTCCGAGGACGGCGGGCGCACCTGGGGCCCGCTCCAGGTCGTCAACGAGGGCGCGGGCGACACGCACGGCAACCCGGCGCCCGTCGTGGACCGCAGGACCGGCAGGATCGTGCTGGCGGAGACCTACAACACGGGCCGTACGGACAGCGCGAGCTGCTCCACCCCCTGCGACCGCACCCCGCACCTCCAGTACAGCGACGACGACGGGCAGACCTGGTCCCGGCCGCGCGATCTCAGCGACGAGATCCTCCCGCCGGACTGGAACTCCTGGTACGCCACCGGACCGGTGCACGGCATCCAGCTCACCCGGGGCCGGCACGCGGGTCGGCTCGTCTTCGGCGTCAACACCGAGACCTGGAACGGCGAGCGAAGCGAGGTGGGGGTCCCCCCGGCCGGAGGCTGGGGGAGGGTCACCGCCAACCACGCGGCGCTCATCACCAGCGACGACGGCGGCGACCACTGGGACATCGGCGCGACGGACTCGTGGCCCATCGCCGACGACGGGACGTTCCGCCAGAAGCCGTCCGAGGTGACGCTCACGGAGCGCACCGACGGTTCCGTCCTCATCAGCGGCCGCGAGCAGGACGGCACCGACCTCGGTCACCGCACCCAGGCCATCAGCCGCGACGGCGGCGACAGCTTCGTCGCCCCCTTCCGCGACCTCCCGGACCTCTACGCGCCCCAGGTCCAGGGCTCCTCCCTGCGCCTGGGCGACCGCATCCTGCTGTCCTGCCCGGGCGACCCGGACCGCCGCCGGACGATGATGATCCGCTCCTCCTACGACGGCGGCCGCACCTGGGACAGCGTGGACCGCGGCACGGTCGTGACCACGGACTGGTCCGGTTACTCGGACATGGTGCGGGCCGACGGTGACACCGTGGGCCTGATGTACGAGGGCGGCGCGGTCGACGCGCGCGACGAGATCCGCTTCGCGAGGTTCACCGAGGACTGGCTGAAGCCACGCCGCGGCCCGGACCCGACGACCGCCGACCTGGCGCCGGGCGCTCGGCGCGCCGCGGTCCTCGGCGGCGCCGCCGGGACGGACGGCGTGTTCGGCGGCGCCCTCGCCTTCGACGGCACCGACGACGCCGTACGGCTGCCGGACAGCGACCGACTCCCCCTCGGGACAAAGGACTTCACGGCATCGCTGTGGCTGCGCTACACCGCCACGACCGGCGAGCAACCGCTGCTGTGGATGGGCGGGATCGGCAACACGCAGCCGCAGGTGTGGCTGCGCGGTGAGCCCGCGTCGAACCGGATCACCGGGCTGATCACGGCACGCAACGGCGCGGCGGCCCCGGCCTCCGCCTCCGTGCGCACCACCGGCGCGTACAACGACGGCCAGTGGCACCACCTGGCGCTGCGCCGCGGCGGCGGACAGCTCACGCTGTTCGTCGACGGTACGGCGACCGGCACCGCGGACGTGCCCGGATCGGTCAGCCGCAACTCGCCGTTCGGGGTGCACATCGGTCAGCGGATGGACAGCCGGGCGTACTTCACCGGCGCGATCGACGAAGTGCACGTCTGGGACCGGGCGTTGAGCGACGCGGAGATCGGCGGGCTGCGCGCCGGCAGCCGGGCGTCGATGCGGGACACCGTCCTGTGGCTGCCCATGGACCAGGTGCGCGGCAGCCACTAACGTCCCGTCCGTGCCCGACGACGCACGCGCACGACGGCAGACAGGGACCGGGCTGGGGATCATCCTGGCCCTGGTCTGCGCGGCCGTGCTCCTCACCGCCCTCCCCGACGACCGGGAGGGCGGCGGCACGTGCACCGCGCGCACGGTGCGGTCCTGGTCCGCGGACGCGGGACTCACGGGCGAGTTCGCGCGCTACGGCGACGACCCGACGCGCACGGACGACTGGACCGGCGGCGACGGCACGCACTCGCTGCGGCTGCCGGACGGGCGGGTGCTGTGGCTGTTCTCCGACACCTATCTCGGCCCGGTGCACCCTCCGCCGAACCCGGTCGGCGAGTCGTTCGTGTGGCGCGACACCTCGGCGCCGCTGGTGCGCAACTCGGCGGTGGTGATGTCCGCCTCGGGCCGCCTGGAGCGCACGCTCGCGGCGCCCGTGTTTCCCGACCCGGGACCGCAGCAGTGGCGCTGGCCTGTGGCGGCCCGGGTCGAGCCGCGCGCGCCCGGCTCCGCGGACCGGGTCGTACGCGTCCTGCTGTGGACCCGAACGGCAGGCCGGGCGCCGTGGATCTACGGCGTACCCACGGCCACCGAGGTCGCCACGCTCTCGCTGCCCGATCTGCGGCTGGAGGGCATCCGGACGGTCCTCGACCAGCGTTCCGTCGCCGACGCCTCGCAGCGTGTGCTGTTCGGGACGTCCGCGGTCGACGCGGGCCAGTGGACGTACGTCTTCGGCGGTGACGACCTCCAGGCCGCCTCCCGTCCCGCCTCGCGGGCGTACGTGGCCCGGGTGCCACGCGGCAGGCTCGCCGAGCCGGGCGCCTGGGAGTACTGGGACGGCTCGCAGTGGGCGGTCCGGGCGCGCCCGGAGCCGGTGCTCGGGGACGGGCAGCGCAAGGGCGTGGGCAGTGCGTTCACGGTGGTGCGCGACGGCGGCACGTACGTACTGTTCACGATGGCCGCCGGGACCGAGGGGCTGACGACGATCACGTCGTACTGGGCGTGCTCGCCGACCGGTCCCTGGCGCGGGCCCACCCGCAGTTTCAGTCCGTCGCTGCCCGCGGGCGAGGTGGCGGCGTACAACCCGCAGGCGCACCCGGCCCTGAGCGGCGACGGGCGGCTGGTGCTGAGCTACGACGTCAACTGGCTGGACGCGACGGGCGCCGCGGCGCAGGCCAACCTCAGCCGGAACGTGTCCCTGTACCGACCTCGATTCGTGACCCTGCGGCTGGAGCGCGGGTCGTAGCGGGCTCCGGGTCGCGGGCCCGGCGCTTGGCGATCACCGCGCACACCATCAGCTGCATCTGGTGGAAGAGCATCAGCGGCAGCACGGCGAGCGAGGCGTGGGCGCCGAACAGGACGCTCGCCATGGGGAGTCCGGAGGCGAGGGACTTCTTCGACCCGGCGAACTGGATCGCGATCCGGTCCTCCCGGTCGAACCCGAGCGCCTTCGCGCCGTACCAGGTGAGGGCGAGCATCACGGCGAGGATCACTGCCTCGACGACCAGCAGTCCGGCGAGGCGGACGGCGCTGACCTGGTGCCAGATCCCCTGCACCATGCCCTCGCTGAACGCGGTGTAGACGACGAGGAGGATCGACCCGCGGTCGACGAGGCCGAGGACCTTCTTGTGCCGTGCGATGAACCCGCCGATCCAGCGCCGCAGCAGCTGCCCCGCCATGAACGGCACGAGCAGCTGCAGCACGATCTTGACGAGCGAGTCCGCGGAGAAGCCGCCGCCGCTGTTGCCGAGCAGAGCCGCCGCGAGCAGCGGGGTGACGACGATGCCGGCCAGCGAGGAGAAGGAGCCCGCGCAGATCGCTGCGGGGACGTTGCCGCGCGCCATGGACGTGAAGGCGATCGACGACTGGATGGTCGAGGGGACGAGCGTGAGGAACAGCAGTCCCTGGTAGAGCGGGTGAGTGAGGAACACCGGCACCAGACCGCGGGCGGCGAGGCCCAGCAGCGGGAAGACGACGAAGGTACAGGCGAGGACCGTGCCGTGCAGCCGCCAGTGGCGCAGGCCGTCCATCGCCTCACGGGTCGACAGACGCGCCCCGTAGAGGAAGAAGAGGAAGGCGATCGCGGCGGTGGACGCGCCCGACGCGACGTCGGCGCCCGTGCCCCGTGCCGGGAACAGGGCCGCGAGCCCCACTGTCCCGAGCAACAGCAGGATGTACGGATCGATCGGCATCCAACTCGGCCACTGCAGGCGTTTCACGGTGCTCCACTGCTCGGTTCGCTTCGTGCTGACGGTCATCCCTGGTACGCCGTCGTCCAGAGTCGGGTCGTGACCTCTCCATCGTCCTCCTCCGTGGCCCGATCGGGAATCCGTCATACCGCTCTGACTGTCATCACGATCCGCGATAACGTGACGGCATGTACGACCCGTCCCAGTTGCGTACGTTCCTCGCGGTGGCGCAGACCCTGAGCTTCACCCGGGCCGCCCGTCGGCTGGGGCTGCGGCAGTCCACGGTGAGCCAGCACGTGCGCCGACTGGAGGACGCCACCGGGAGGCAGCTCTTCTCCCGCGACACCCACTCCGTGGAGCTGACGGAGGACGGCGAGGCGATGCTCGGCTTCGCCCGCCGGATCCTGGAGGTGCAGGAGCAGGCGGCGGCGTTCTTCACGGGGACCCGACTGCGGGGGCGGCTGCGCTTCGGCGCCTCGGAGGACTTCGTGCTGACCCGGCTGCCGGAGATCCTGGAGGGCTTCCGGTACGACCATCCCGAGGTCGACCTGGAGCTGACGGTCGAGCTCTCCGGCACTCTGCACGAGCAGCTGGCCGCCGGAAAGCTGGACCTGGTGCTCGCGAAGCGGCGGCCGCAGGACCCGCGCGGCGAACTGGTCCGGCACGACCGGCTGGTGTGGATCGGCGCGGAGCGGCTGCGCCTGGACCCCGACCGGCCCGTCCCGCTGATCGTCTACCCGCCGCCGGGCATCACCCGCGCACTGGCCATGGAGGCCCTGGAACGCCAGGGCAGGCCGTGGCGCGTCGCCTGCACCAGCGGCAGCCTGAACGGCCTGATCGCGGCGGCCCGCGCGGGCCTCGGCGTGATGGCCCACTCCCGCGGACTCGTCCCTCCGGGACTGGTCCGGGTGCCGGACCGGGCGGGCCTGCCCGAGCTGGGCGCGGTCGACTTCGTCCTGGTGCACGGCAGGCGCCGCGCCTCCGCACAGGACGCCGCGGACGCGCTGGCGGCGGCGATCCTGGCGGGCGGGGACCGGCTGAACCGGGGCTGATCGCTACCGCGACGGCGGAGGATAGGTGAGCTGTTTGACCTTGCGCAGGTACGGCGTCGTCTCGACGTGCCGGATGCCTTCCAGGCGGCCGAGTCTTCCGCTCAGGTAGGCGTACAGGCCCGCGCTGTCGGGGACGACGGCGGTCACGACGATGTTGGAGGGGCCCGCGGTCGCCGAGGCGAAGGCGACCTCGTCGTGGCCGGCAAGGGCCTCGCCGACGGCGTGGAGGGCGTCGGGGGCGGCCGTGATCCACAGACTGGCGGCCATCGGGTGGCCGAGGATCTCGGTGTCGTACTCGATGTCGATGTACACGGCGCCCGAGGCCAGCAGTGCGGCGAGCCGGCGCTTGACCGCCGACTCGGAGCGGCCGGTGGCCCGTTGGAGTTCCGGGTAGGTGGCGCGTCCGTCGCGTTCCAGGGCGGTGACCAGCGGCTCGTCCTCCGCGGCGATCCGGGCGGGCGTCTCGGGGTCCAGCGGCTCGGGGTGCAGCGCGGCGCTCTCCTCCCGCGTGAGCGCCGGGCGCTTGGCGAGCCAGCCCAGCGGTCCGCCGTAGAAGCGGTGCAGGAGCTGGTGGGCGCGGATCTCCACGATGCTCGGGGTGCGCGGCAGTTTTCCGAGCAGCAGTTCGTCGTGGTCGCCGGGGTTGCGCGGGCGGGTCATGCAGACCACCTCCGTGCCGCCGGAGGCGAGCCCGATCCAGGCGGTGTCGGGGCGCTTCGCGAGCGCGTCCGCGATGGCCCCCGCCGCGTCGGGCGCGCAGCGCAGCCGCAGCATCCACTGGTCCTGACCGAGCCGCTGGGCGTCGCGGACAGCGACGACCCGCAGGCCACCCTCGGCGCGCAGCCTGCGGTAGCGCCGCGCGATCGTCTGGTCGGAGACGCCGAGCACCGTCGCGATCCGGCTGAAGGGGGCCCGGGCGTTGACCTCCAACGCGCACAGCAGTCGCAGGTCGAGTTCATCGAAGGTGTCGGATTCCGTTTCCATCAACCCATTCCTCATCGATTTCCGTCACATCATCGCGCACCACCGAGGTGATCGTCCGCTGCGACCTCATCCTACGGAGCTATACGCATTCGCGGCACAAGGAGTTGAGGACATGCGTACATGGGGGCCGCTCACGGCGGTGTGCCTGGGGACGTTCATGTTGTTGCTGGACGTGACGATCGTGGTCGTCGCGCTGCCGGACATGGCACGGTCGTTGCACGCGTCGCTGAGCGATCTGCAGTGGGTGGTCGACGGGTACGCCCTCGCGCTCGCCGCGCTGCTGCTGGGGATCGGTGCGGCGGCCGACATTCTGGGCCGGCGCACGATGCACGTGGCGGGCGTGGCGCTGTTCGCGCTGGCGTCGCTGCTGTGCGGTTTCGCGTCGGGGCCCGGGCTGCTGGTGGCGGCGCGCGGACTGCAGGGCGTGGGCGCGGCGGCGATGTTCGCGACGACGCTTCCGCTGCTCGGTTCCGTCTACCACGGGCGGCAGCGGTCGGCGGCGCTCGGCATCTGGGGAGCCGTCAGCGGCGCCGCGGCCGCGGTCGGGCCGGTCCTGGGCGGGCTGCTCACCGAGGGGCCGGGCTGGCGGTGGATCTTCTTCGTGAACCTGCCGGTGAGCGTGGCGTCGATCTGGCTGACGCTGCGCGTGGTGCCGGAGTCGAAGGGGCCGCGCGGGATGCGTATCGACTGGGCCGGCACGGCGACGTTCGCGGGCTTCGCGGGGGCGCTGACGTACGGGGTGGTGCGGGCCGGATCCGACGGCTGGACGTCGACGGTCACGACGGCCTCGTTCGCGCTCGCGGCACTGAGCCTGACGGGCTTCGTGCTCGTCGAACGCCGGGCGGCCCATCCGCTGCTCGACCTGTCGCTGCTGCGCAAGCCCGCGTTCGTGGGCGTGATGGCGGGCGCGCTCGCGTTCAACGCGGCGGCGTTCGGTGTGATCCCGTACCTGTCCATCTGGATGCAGACCGTCCTGGGCATGAGCCCGGTGCGCGGCGGGCTCACGCTGCTCCCGCTGACGGGCGCGGCGGTCGTGGTCGCGATCCTCACGGGCAAGCTGCTGCACGGGGTGCCGGCCCGGCTGACCATAGGCGGCGGGCTGCTGCTGATCGGAGCGGGCGCCTTCTGCCAGGCCGTGCTGGACGCGGGCACGAACTGGACGATGCTGGTACCGGGGATGGTCCTGGTGGGGATCGGCACCGGGTTCGTCTCCCCGTCGATCGCGGGCGCCGCGCTGGCCGCCGTGCCGCAGGAGCGGTCGGGGATGGCCGGCGGCGCGGTCAACACGGTCCGGCAACTGGGGTACGCGCTGGGTGTGGCCGTCTTCGGCACGGTGCTGACCTCGCGCATGCAGGACACGCTCCCGCCGGGCGCGGCGCACACCCTCGCGGGCGGTGGCGCCGGGGCCCTGCGCGGCACGTTCTCCGAGCAGGCGCTGCGGGCCGCCTTCGCGTCGGGGCTCGACACGGCGTCGGTTGCCGCGGGTGTGACGGGCATGATCGCCGGCGCGCTGGTACTGGTGTTGGTGCGGACACCGCGTGCCGCGGCGGGCCCGGCGGGCACCGAGGCCGCGTCGGACACGTCGAGGGCGTCGGACACGTCGGCGGCGAAGGCGACGGCGCCTCACGGATGACAGCGGCGCGTTGAGAGGTCGGGCGCCTCGGCAACCGGAAGTGGAATCTCCACGTCCGGTATCCGGGGCGCCGCGCACCGTAATCGGGTCGCGCAGATTCCGTGGAGATTGCGCCACCGAAACATACGCGACCGTAAGTAATTCTGTCCGGCCCTTCCCCATGTGAGCGCATTTTCTCGGCTGACCTGTGCATATTCCGGACGTTCGGACGCTCCTTCGCCCCTCCCGCACGCCAGCCCGTTGAGGTAGCTTTCACGGCGCTGTGCTGAGCGCCACTAGGAGCGGGTTTGCGCGAGTTCACCAACCCTCCACTGGCGTCGCCGCCGCCGGTGGGCGGCCTGGCCGACGTCGTGTTCGACCATGCCCTCGAAGACCCGCTGTACATCGCCCTCGGCCGCAAGGACGAGGGCGGCCAGTGGCGCGACGTGACCTCCGCCGAGTTCCGCGACGAGGTCCTCGCCCTGGCCAAGGGGCTGCTCGCCCACGGGATCCGGTTCGCGGACCGGGTCGCGATCATGTCCCGTACGCGCTACGAGTGGACGCTCTTCGACTACGCGCTCTGGACGATCGGCGCCCAGGTCGTGCCGATCTACCCGACCTCCTCCGCCGAGCAGGTCTTCTGGATGCTGCACGACGCGCAGGTCTCCGCGGTCATGGTCGAGCACGAGGACCACGCGATGACCGTCGCCACGGTCGTCGACCGGCTCCCGCACCTGCACCAGCTCTGGCAGCTCGACGTGGGCGCCGTCCAGGAGCTGTACGAGGCGGGCGCGGGCATCGACGACGAGGTGGTGCACCGGCACCGGCGGGCGGTCACCCCGGAGTCGATCGCGACGATCATCTACACGTCCGGCACCACCGGGCGCCCCAAGGGCTGCGTGCTCACCCACGCGAACTTCATGTTCGAGACGGACACCGCCATCGACCGCTGGGAGCCCGTCTTCCACTCCAAGCGCGGCGACGAGGCGGCCACCCTGCTGTTCCTGCCGCTCGCCCATGTCTTCGGGCGGATGGTGCAGGTCGC
The DNA here is from genome assembly GCF_052543295.1 of Streptomyces sp. SAS_270. Taxonomy (NCBI): domain Bacteria; kingdom Bacillati; phylum Actinomycetota; class Actinomycetes; order Kitasatosporales; family Streptomycetaceae; genus Streptomyces; species Streptomyces sp. SAS_270. The sequence goes on along the minus strand of NZ_JBMNDS010000024.1, from coordinate 67,234 downwards.
GGCGATCCGCGGCAAGGTCAAGTTCGGCCACCAGCCGCAGCTCAACGCGGCCGCCCTGCTGCCCGACCTCGCCGCGTTCCGGCCGACGTTCGTCCTCGCCGTGCCGTACATCTTCGAGAAGGTCTTCAACGCCTCCCGCCGCAAGGCCGAGAAAGAGGGCCGCTCGGGCCCCTTCGAGAAGGCCGTCGACGTCGCGGTGCGCTACGCGGACGCCGTGGAGTCGAAGGCCTGGGGCATCGGCCCCGGCCCCTCGGCAAGCCTGCGGATGCAGCACCAGTTCTTCGACAAGCTCGTCTACTCCAAGGTGCGCGCCGCTCTCGGCGGCCGGATGAAGCACGCCATGTCCGGCGGCTCGGCGATGGACCGGCGGCTCGGGCTCTTCTTCGCCGGCGCCGGAGTGACCATCTTCGAGGGGTACGGCCTCACGGAGTCCACGGCGGCCGCGACCGCCAACCCGCCCGAGCGCACCCGGTTCGGCACCGTCGGCCAGGCGCTGCCCGGCACCACCGTGCACATCGCGGACGACGGCGAGATCTGGCTGAGCGGCGGCAACGTCTTCCAGGGCTACCTCAACGACCCCAAGGCCACCGACGCCACCCTGCACGACGGCTGGCTCGCCACCGGCGACCTGGGCTCCCTCGACGAGGACGGCTACCTCACCATCACCGGGCGCAAGAAGGAGATCCTGGTGACCTCCGGAGGCAAGAGCGTCTCGCCGGGCATCCTGGAGGAGCGGGTGCGCGACCATCCGCTGGTCGCCCAGTGCATCGCGGTCGGCAACGACCGGCCCTACATCGCGGCGCTGGTCACCCTGGACTCGGAGGCCGTCGAACACTGGCTGCAGATGCACGGCAAGCCGCAGCTGACCCCGTCGGAGCTGGTGCGCGACCCCGACCTGGAGACCGAGGTGCGACGCGCCGTCGTCGCCGCGAACACACTGGTCTCGCAGCCCGAGTCGATCCGTACGTTCCGGATCCTGGCCCATCAGTTCACCGAGGAGCACGGCTTGCTGACGCCCTCGCTGAAGCTGAAGCGGAAGGCGATCGAGAAGGCCTACGCCGACGAGGTGCAGGCGCTCTACCAGGCGTAGACCTCTGACCTGGAACACCGGACCGCCAGGCCTTCTCTGACGGACCGTCATTTCATGGTGCGTCAGATATTGACGGGTCGTCAGATCCAACCGACACTTTCGCAGGGCCGAGGCCCGGGGGTGTCCCCCGGAAGGCAGGGCCCGACGGAGGGGGACCGACCGTGTCGCGACCGATCCGCACCATCGCCGGCGTCGTGGCCGCGCTGCTGCTCGCAGGCGCCTGCAACTCCGCTGCCAGTGACGGCAGTTCGGGCAAGGGGGCCGGTGGTTCCGTGCGCGGGGTCACCGGTGACTCCATCAAGGTCGGGGGCATCGTCTCGATGACCACCGCCACCGGGTACTCGAAGAAGGACACCGATCTCGGGGCCAGGGCGCGGTTCGACCGGGCCAATGCCGAAGGCGGGGTCAACGGACGGAAGATCGCCTATCTGGGGGCACAGGACGACGGACAGGACCCGGCGAGGAACCTGGCCGCCGCGCGCAAACTCGTGCAGCAGGACAAGGTGTTCGCGATCGCACCGATGAGCTCGACGACCTTCTCGGGTGCGGACTTCCTCCAGCAGCAGAAGGTGCCGACGTTCGGCTGGGGCACCCTGCCGTCCTTCTGCGGGCAGACGTACATCTACGGATTCGGCGGCTGCATGGTGCCGATGCCGGGCGGCACGATCTCGCAGACCTGGCCCGAGGGGCTCAAGCACGTCACGGGCGGCGCCGAGGGCAAGTCTGTGGCGATCCTCGCCAATGACAGCGACGCCGGGAACTTCGCCATCCGCACCTACAAGCAGAGCTTCGCGACGGCGGGCTACAAGGTGACCTACGCGAAGCCGTCGGTGCCCGCCACGTCGGTGCCGAGCGACTGGTCGGCGTACACGAAGGACATCCTGCGCAGCAACGGCGGAAAGGCGCCGGACGCGGTGGTCTCCGTGATGCAGACGCCGTACAACATCGGGCTGTTCACCGCGCTCAAGCGCGGCGGCTACCGGGGCGTGCTGACCGATCCGACCGACTACGACCCCTCGCTGCTCGCCAAGAGCGCCACGAAGCAGGCGCTCGACGGGGTGCACATCCTGCTGTCCTTCCAGCCGTTCGAGCAGGAGAACGCGGCGATGAAGCAGTTCACGGCGGACATCAGGAAGGCGGCCGGAAAGGAGGTGCCGTTGAACATGCACATGATGACCGGCTATATGTCGGCCGACCTCTTCCTCGCCATCGCGAGGAAGGCCGGCAAGAACCTCACGCCGGCGTCCTTCCAGAAGGCGGCCGGCAAATTCTCCGACTCGGGCACCATGGTCGGCGACCGCGCCGAGCCCAAGGGGCAGCAGGAGTCGTTCGGGTGCGGGGCCCTGGTGCAGCTGAAGGACGGCAAGTACGTCGTATCGGCGCCCTTCACCTGCTATCCGCCGATCCCCTTCAAGTAGCTGGCCCGGCGAGGGTACTTGGCATGTCGGACCTGCTGGCTTTCGTCCTCAGCGGACTCGTCTCGGGCGCGCTGTACGCCCTGCTGGCGACGGGGCTCGTGCTCTCCTGCTCGGCCTCGGGGCTGTTCAACTTCGCACACGGTGCCACCGCCTATCTGTGCGCGCTCGCCTTCTACGAGCTGCACTCCGGCCTCGGCTGGCCCGCCGTGCCGACAGCTGTGCTGCTCGTGTGCGGGATGGCGCCCGCGCTGGGCTGGGGCCTGGACCGGCTGATGTTCCGCAAGCTGGCGCGGGTCGGCGAGACCGCCCAGATCGTCGCCACCATCGGGCTGTTGGTGGCGCTGCCCGCGCTCGGGCTGTGGGTCGTGGAGCTGCTGGAGGACGCGGGCGTTTCCGTCCGGCCCGCCGAGAACCAGTTCGGGCTGCCCGGGGTCGGACCGAGTCCTGCGAAGTCCTGGCAGCTGATGGACGGCGTGGGCGTCGACTCCGACCAGCTGATCACCTGGCTGGCCACGGCAGTGGTGGCCGTCGGACTGTGGATCCTGCTGCGGCACACACCGCTCGGTCTGCAACTCCGTGCGGCGGTGGACAACCGGTCGCTCGTGGAGCTGCGCGGGATCAGCGCCGACCGGCTGTCGTCGATCGCCTGGACGCTGTCGTCGGGACTCGCCGGCCTGGCGGGTGTCCTGGCCACCCCGCTGCTGGGCCTGTCGGCCCACGACTTCACCCTCTTCCTCTTCGTGTCGGCGACGGCTGCCGTGCTCGGCCGCTTCGCGTCGATCCCGCTCGCCTTCGCGGGCGGCCTGGGGCTCGGGGTGCTGCAGAACCTCGTCGCCGGGTACGCCACCTTCGCCGAACGCGTCACGGGATTCCGTACGGCCGTCCCGTTCCTGATCCTCTTCGCCGGGCTGCTCGTGCTGACACGGCGCCGGCGTACGGCGGGGACCGCTGCCACGGACGCGCCGCCGGCCGACTCCCCGACAGGCAGGTCCTGGATCCGGCGCTGGGGCCCATGGACGGCCGCCGGGCTGCTCCTCGCTGTCGCCCTCTACACGGTCACGACCCCGTTCTGGAGCGGCCTGCTCGCCCAAGGCCTGGCCCTTTCCCTGGTGTTCGTGTCCTTCACGGTGGTGACGGGGCTCGGCGCGATGGTGTCGCTGGCGCAGGCCACGTTCGTGACGGGCGCGGCGCTGGTCGCGGGGCTGCTGATGAGCCACGGCTGGCCGTTCGTGGCCGCGGCGGCCGTCGGCACGTGCGCGGCCGCGCTGCTCGGCGCGCTGGTCGCCCTCCCGGCGCTGCGGCTCGGCGGCCGCTCCCTCGCGCTCGCCACTCTCGCACTCGCCTTCCTCGCCGACCAAGTCCTCTTCCAAATGAGCTGGTTGAGGAACGGTGACACCGGCTGGGCGATCCCGCGTCCCGTCTTCGGTCCGGTGGACCTGAACGACGACCGGGCGATGGGCCTGGCGATGATCGTTCTGGTCGCCCTGGCGGTGGCGTCGCTCAGCGCGTTGCGGAACTCTCCGTCCGGGCGGGCCATGCTGGCCGTCCGCTCGGCGCCCGCCGCGGCGATGGCCTCCGGCGTCTCCGTCGTCCGCACCAAGCTGATGCTTTTCACGCTCTCCGCCGGGCTCGCCGGCTTCGGCGGTGTGCTGTACGCGTCGTACAGCACCCGCGTCACGGCGACGGACTTCACGGCGATGACCGGCCTGATCTGGCTCGCGGTGGTCGTGGCGGCGGGTGTGCGGCGCCCCCAGTTCGCGGTGGTGGCCGGGCTCGTCTACGCCGTCGTACCGCACCTCGTCTCCGACTACGTGACCGACTCCGTCCACCTCCCGGTGATCCTCTTCGGTCTGGCGGGCCTCGCCCTGGCGAACGACCCGGACGGGTACTGCGCCGCCGTACCGACGCGTCGGCACCGAAGGCGAGTCGCGGCGGCGAGCCCACGCCCGGCACCGGAACAGCCCGCCGCCGCGAACCCGTCCCCCGAGGCCGCACTCGAACTCCGGGGCATCCGTGCCGGATACGACGGCGCCCCCGTCCTGCACGGCGTCGACCTCGCCGTACGCCCGGGCGAGATCCTCGCCCTCCTCGGCCCCAACGGCGCGGGCAAGTCCACCACGTGTCAGGTCGCCGCCGGGCTGCTGCGCCCGCTGGAGGGCCGGGTGTACGTCGCCGGGCGCGACGCCACCCGCGAACGGGCCGTCGGCCGGTCCCGGGGCGGGGTGCTGCTGGCCCCCGAGGGACGCGGCATCTTCCCGGCCCTCACGATCGAGGAGAACCTCGCCCTGCACCTGCGGGAGAAGGACGACCGGGACGGCGTGTACGAGCGCTTCCCCGGGCTCGTCGCGCGGCGCAGCGTTCCCGCCGGGTCTCTCTCCGGCGGCGAACAGCAGATGCTCGCGCTCGCGCCGCTCCTTCAGCGCCCGCCGAAGGTGCTCGTCGTCGACGAGCCGTCGCTCGGGCTCGCCCCACGCGTGGTCGACGAGGTGTTCCGGCTGCTCGTCGAGCTGAGGGAGGCCGGGACGGCGCTCCTGCTGGTCGAGGAGAAGGCGACGGAGGTCCTCGGGGTCGCGGACACCGTCGCCTATCTCGCGCAGGGTCGGGTGGCCTGGTGCGGCCCGCGCGCCGAGGTGCGGGCGGACCGGCTGACGGAGGCGTATCTGGGCATCGGGGCAGGACGGCCGGGGCCGGCGAAGCGACAGGGGCCGTCGGCCGAGGGGGTGGTCCGTCCATGAGCGACGCACCCGTACTGGAGGCCGTCGGGGTCGGCGTCCGCTTCGGCGGCATCCGCGCCCTCGACGGCGTCGGCCTCGCGCTGCGCCCGGGCGAGATCTGCGGACTCATCGGGCCCAACGGCGCCGGGAAGACAACCCTGTTCGACGTCCTTTCGGGCATCCGCCGCCCCGACGAGGGCCGGATCCTGCTCGACGGCGCGGACATCACCCGCCGCTCCCCCGTCTGGCGCGCCCGGCACGGCATGCGCCGCACCTTCCAACGACAGCAGCTGTTCGGCCAACTCACCGTGGCCGACAACCTGGTCGTGGCCCAGGAATGGCACGGCGGCGGTGGCGGCCTGGCCGCGGACCTGCTGGCGTCGCCCACCCGGCGCCGACGCGAGAGCAAGCGACGCGACCGTGCGGCGGCCGTGCTCCGCGACTGCGGACTCGACGGACTGGGCGAGGTGTACGCCGCGGCTCTTCCGGTGGGCCGGGCCCGGATGGTGGAACTGGCGCGCGCGGTGGCGGATCCGCCCAGGGTGCTGCTCCTGGACGAACCCACCTCCGGAATGACCGATGACGAAACCCGGCGTCTGTCCTCTGTCATCCGTCAGCTGGCAGCCGAGGACGATTGCGCGGTCCTCCTCGTCGAGCACAACGTCGCCTTCGTCATGCGGCTGTGCTCTCGCGTCGTCGTCCTCGACCTGGGCCGGGTCCTCGCCGAGGGCACGGCCGCCGAGGTGCACGCCGACCCGAAGGTCAGGGACGCGTACCTCGGCGCCGCGCCCGCTAGTTGACGCTCACCCGGAAAATCTTGTCCGAGCCGTCCGCCGCTCCTCCGTTGTTGTCGCAGTTGGTGGTGGAGAGCCAGAGCTGGTCGGCGCCGGGCACCTTGGTGACGGTGCGCAGGCGGCCGTAGGTGCCGACGTAGTACGCGGTGGGGGTGCCGACGCTTTCGGTGTCGCCGGTGATGGGGATGCGCCAGAGGCGTTCACCGCGGAGGGAAGCCATGTAGATGACGTTGCGGACGATGGCGATGCCGCTGGGTGAGGCTTCGGAGACGTTCCAGGTCTTCTTGGGGTTGGTCATTCCGGCCGTGCTGCACGTGCCTTCGCAGATCGGCCAGCCGTAGTTGGCGCCGGGCTTGATGAGGTTGAGTTCGTCCTTGGAGCTGTTGCCGAACTCGGCTTCCCAGAGGCGGCCGTTGCGGTCGAAGGCGAGGCCCTGCGGGTTGCGGTGGCCGTAGCTGTAGACGTAGTTGCCGAAGGGGTTGCCGGGAGCGGCCTTGCCGTCCGTGGTCATGCGCAGGATCTTGCCGTTGAGGGAGTTCTTGTCCTGGGCGAGGTCGGGGGTCTGGGCCTCGCCGGTGGAGACGTACAGGTAGCCGTCGGGGCCGAAGGCGAGCCGTCCGCCGTTGTGGTAGCGGTTCTTCTTGATGCCTTGGAGGAGGACGGTGTAGCCGCTGAGGGAGCTGCCGTTGTAGGTCATGCGGACGACGCGGTTGCCCTCGGAGGCGGTGTGCATGAAGTAGACGTAGTGGTTGGTGGCCCAGTCGGGGTCGACGGCCACGCCCAGCAGACCGCCTTCGCCGTCGGTCGTCACGGCGTTGGGCACGGTGCCCACCTGGGTCTTCGTGCCGTCCTTGGCGACCTTCCAGACGCGGAAGTCGTCCCGCTCGGTGACCAGGGAGGTCTGGCCGTCGGGCATCCAGTAGGTGCCCCACGGGATGGTCAAGCCGGTGGAGATGGTGGTGATGGACGACGGGACGCCGCCGTCGGTCGAGCAGGCCTGGGTGGTGAAGGTGACGGTGTTGCTCTGCGGGGAGGTGTTCCCGGCGGCGTCGCGCGCCACCGCGTTCAGGGTGTACGGGCTGTTGCAGGCGAGGCCGGTCAGCGTGGTCGACGTGCCGGTGACGGACTTGTAGACGGTGGTGCCGCTGCGCACGTCGTAGCCGACGACCGCCTTGTCGTCCGTGGAGGCGCCCCAGCTCAGGTCGGCGCTGGTGGCGGTGACGTTGGCGGCGGTCAGTGTGCCCGGCTTGGTGGGCGGGGTGGTGTCGGAGCTGGGCTTGGTCGTGCAGTCGACGGCCGGGCCGGCCGGTGAGGTGTTGCCGGACGCGTCCCGGGCGATGACGGTGAGGTTGTAGGCGGTGTTCGGCGTCAGACCGGTGAGGTTCTTCGAGGTCACGTCGCCGGCGGCCTCGCCGATCTTGTTGCCGTGTTCGTAGAGGTCGTACGCCGTCACGCCGACGTTGTCCGTGGAGGCGTCCCAGGTCAGCGTGAGTGCGTCCTCGCCGATGTTCGAGCAGCTGGGCTGACCGGGCCGGGTGGGTGCCTGGGTGTCGGCCGCCGCGCCGACGCTCAGTCTGTCGAGGTTGGGGCCACCCGCCGCGGTCGTGGCGGTGGCACGGATCTTGTTGGAGCCCGCGCTGAGCTGGGCGTTGAGGGTCTTGGTCGCCCAGGTGTCCCAGTCGGCGGTGGCCGGGAAGGAGACGCCCGAAGCGACCACCGTGCCGTTCACCGAGATGTCCATCGGACGGTCGGTCGTGGTCCCGTTGGCGTACCGCAAGGCGAGCGACGCGCTGCCCGCCGAGGCGGCGCTCACCGTGAACTCCACATACGAGCCGGCGATGTTGGTGTAGTCGACGAAGCCCGTGCCCGTGAAACCGGTGTGGTTGGTGGCCACCGCGCCCTGGGAGATCGTGGCGTCCTCGGCCTGGTGGTCGGTGGTGGCCGCGGCGAGCTCGAAGTCGAGGTAGTCGGTGTTGGGGAGACCGCCCGAACCGGTGGCGGTGAGGCGGATCTTGTTGCTGCCCGCGTTCACCGGGACGGTCAGCGTCGAGGTGGTCCAGGCGTCCCAGGTGGTGGTGGACGGGAAGGAGTACCCGGCCTTCACCACCGTGCCGTTGACCGCGATGTCCGCCGGGCGGTCGGCGGTGGTGCCGTTGGCGTAGCGCAGGGCCACGGTGGCGGTGCCCGCGGACGTGGCGTTGACGGTGAACTCGACGTAACTGCCTGCCGCGTTGGGGGTGTTGAGGAAGCCGGCGCCGGAGTATCCGGCGTAGTTGCTGTCCACGGTGGAGCCCGACGTGTAGGCGGCGCTCTCCGCCTCGTAGCGTGCGGGCGCTGCCGAGGCCGACTGCGGTACTGCCTGGACGAGTCCGGCACAAAGGAGCACGACCGCACCGATGGCGATCCTCCTCAGCCGGCCTCTGGATGGGGTGGCGCTGCGCATCTGAACCTCCGTCAGATCCGAGAGAGTTGCAGGTGAGTGAGGGAGATCAGGGCGCCCAGTAGTTGCCGGACGCCACGATCATCGACTGGAGCTGGACGCTGCCGCCGTAGTAGAGCGAGGAGTTGATCGCCGTGCCGGCGAGCTTGTTCCAGAGGGCGTCCAGCCAGGACTGCGAGCCGGAGTCGGTCATGGCCGTGACGACGAAGGGCGCGGTGAACGCCATGTCGTGCCCGCTGTCGAACGCCGAGCCGTTCAGGTGGTAGCCGGTGACGATGCTGTCGGGGCTGCCGCCGGTCTTCGCCTTGATCCAGGAGTTGAGCTTGCGCGCCGAGGCGAGGGACGCCGCGTCGCCGCCGGTGACGGCGTCGACACCGATCCGCCACGGGTCACGGCAGGCGTTCCAGCCGTAGTCGCCGTCGTTGGGGCTCTCCAGGACCTCGCCGCTCGCGGGCTTCGGGGTGCCGTTCGTGTTCACGACGAAGTCCGCCAACAGGCCGGTGCCGGAGGCGTAGTTGGCCTGTTGCTGGGTGATCAGGTTCTGGTGGGCGGTGCGGATGGTGTCCCAGGCGGTGTCGCCTGTGGCGCGGCGGAAGGCCCGGAAGTGGTCGAGCATCCAGTCCGACGAGCGCGTCATGTAGTAGTACTGGTCGCCCGAGGAGGACCAGTCGCCGAGCTTCGTCAGATGCGTGCTCGGGTTGACCTCACTGGCCTTGATCGCGTTGATGTGCTTGGTCGCCAGGTCCTTGTAGTTGTACGTGCCCGCACTCCCCCACTGCTTGTCGGCGAGCAGCAGTCCGTACGCCACGTCGAGGTCGCCGTCGGTCGCCGAGTCGGAGCCGTCGACGGACTTGCAGGAGGAGTCCTGCTCGGCCGCGAGCAGGTTGGAGTTGTGCACCGACGGGTGCGCCAGCATGTACTTGACCAGGCCGTCGAAGATCTTCTTCGCGTCGGGGTCGGCGCCGGCCATGAACGCGCTGACGACCATGCCGTAGCCCTGGCCCTCGGCGACGTAGGAGTGGTCTGCGTCGGGCGAGATGACCTCGTACCAGCCGTTGCCGCAGTTCTGCCGCACGAAGGCGGACTTCCAGGCGGTGTACTTGCCGACGACCGCCTGGTCGAGGGTCGCCTGACCGCCCGAGGGCTTCAACGTCCCTGTCGTGTACGGGAATTGGTGGCTGCCGAACGGGACGGCGGGCCCGCTCGTGCTGGGCGCACCGACGGTGGTCCTGTCGAGGTTGGGTCCGCCGTTGGCGGTGGTCGCGGTGGCGCGGACCTTGCCTGCGCCCGCGGTCAGCGAGACGGTGACCGACTTGGTGGCCCAGGTGTCCCAGTTGCCGGTCGGCGCGAAGGACACGTTCGAGGCGACGACCGTACCGTTCACGGAGATGTCCATCGGGCGGTCGGTGGTGGTGCCGTTGGCGTAGCGCAGACCGATCGAGGTGCTGCCCGCCGCGTCCGGAGTCACCGTGAACTCGACGTACGAGCCGGCGATGTTGGTGTAGTCGACGAAGCCCGCGCCCGTGAAACCGGTGTGGTTGGTGGCCACCGCGCCCTGCGAGATCGTGGCGTCCTCGGCCTGGTAGTCGGTGGCCGCCGCTGCCGTCCCGGCTGTCGTCAGGCCGAGCAGGGGCAGTGCGAGGGCCAGGGCGGTGCCCCAGGTCAGGGCGCGTCTGCGATGCGTGAGTTTCATGATCGCCCTTTCTCAGCCCGTGTACTGGGCGAAGACCCTGAGGTAGTCGTACGGCTGCTGGGTGACGCCGCTGCACGCGTCGCCGTCGGAGCCGGAGCCGCAGGCCCGGTCACGGTTGACGGCCCAGTAGGTGAGGCGTGCGATGTGGTGCTGTTGGGCGTAGGCGAGCATGGTCCGGAAGTCGGAGATGCGGACGAGCTCGCCGGAGTCGTCGGTCTTGCCGTTCATCGACGAGAGGCCGATGTGCGCGTACGCCGTCGTGTCGCTGTAGCCGTACGCGGACTTGACACGCCCCTTCAGGCCTTCCATGGCCTGGGTGGTCAGCGTGCCCATGTTGGTCGTGCCGCCGCCGAAGTCGAACGGCATGATGCACCAGATGTCGTTGGCCAGACCGGAGTTGGCGCCACGGTTGATCATGTCGACGCCGGTGGAGTCGGGGCCGCTGGTGGTGGTGCCGAAGGTGATGATGGTCTTGAGGCCGGAGTTGTCGGCCTTCACGATCTTCAGCGCGTCGATCACACGCTGCCGGACGGTGGCGTTGCCCCACTCGGTGTTCTCGATGTCGATGTCGATGACCTTGAGGCGGTAGGCGTTGATGACCTTCTGGTAGGCGCCCGCGAGCGAAGAGGCACTGCTGCACTTCTCGCCGAGCTTCGCGCCGCTCCAGCCACCGAAGGAGACGATCACGTCACCACCGGCCGACCGGATCGAGTTGATCTTCGACTGGTCGTCGCCGCCGGTCAGCGGGCGCGAGCCGTCCCAGGCGGGGTTGCAGGAGCCGTCGGAGAGGATGAAGGCGAGGGTGAACCACTTGACGCCGGTCGCCGACATCACGGAGGTCGGGCTCTGCGGGTTGCCCCAGCCGAAGTACTCGTACGGCGCGACCGCCAGGCCGGGGGTGCCGACGGGGGTGCTGCCGAGCGTCAGTTCGTCGAGGTTGGGTCCGCCGTTGGCGGTGGTCGCGGTGGCGCGGACCTTGCCTGCGCCCGCGGTCAGCGAGACGGTGACCGACTTGGTGGCCCAGGTGTCCCAGTTCGCGGTGGGCGCGAAGGACACGTTCGAGGCGACGACCGTGCCGTTCACGGAGATGTCCATCGGGCGGTCGGTGGTCGTGCCGTTGGCGTAGCGGAAGGTCAGGGTCGTCTGACCGGCGGCCGCCGCGTCCGCCGTGAACTCGACGTACGAGCCGGTGATGTTGGTGTAGTCGACGAAGCCCGTGCCCGTGAAGCCCGTGTGGTTGCCGGCCACCGCGCCCTGCGAGATCGTGGCGCTCTCGGCCTGGTAGTCGGTGGCCGCGGCCGCCGCGCGGGCCGACGGGGGCGAGGCGAACAGCAGGGAGAGCAGCAGCCCGAACAGGGCGGCGAGGACCACGCCGAGACGGCGTGGGGGTGCGAGGGGGTGCACGTGGATCTACCTCCAGGAGCGGTGAGAGGGACGGGGAAGCGGTGCGGTGCGAGGGACGGGGAAGCGGTGCAATGTGGGGGTGTTAGGAAGGGTTCCTAACTTTTGATGGGCACACGTCCCCGCCTGCGAGAGCGCGGGCGGGGAGGTGCGGGGACTGTCGGTGGCAGGCCTCAACTCCGGTCGAGAGCGTCCACGTTGGGCGCGCCGTTCGTGGTCGTGGCCGTCACCCTGATCGTGTTCGTGCCCGCCCTGAGCGGCACCGTGAGCGTCGAGGCCGCCCAGGTGTCCCAGCTCCCCGTGCCGTTGAAGGCGCGGTTCGCGGAGACGACGGTGCCGTTCACGGTGACGTCCATCGGGCGGCCCACGGTGGACCCGTTGGCGTACCTGATGGCCACCGAGGCGTTGCGGGAGGTGGCCGAGTCCACGGTCCACTCGACGTACGCGCCCGCCGCGTTGGCCGTGTTCACGAAGCCGGTGCCGGTGAAGCCGAGGTGGTCGGTGTCGACGGTCGAGCCGGACGTGGTGCCCGCCTGCTCCGCCTGGTAGCGCACAGTCCTGGTGCCGAGCGGGGCCACCCGGATCAGCCGGGCCTCGCCCGGCCGCAGGGTGGCGCTGTAGGTGTCGGCGACCGTGCCCTTGTCGGCCCCCGACCAGAGGTCCGTGACCTGACCGGAGCCGGTGAATCCGACCTGCGACCAGTTCACCGTCGCCGTCGAGGAGCCGGACGTACCGGTGTTGAAGAGCGCGACCACGAAGTCCCCGGTGTCCTCGCGCTTGCTCCAGACCTGGTTGACGCCGCTGGAGGCGATGCGCCCCGCCGCGTATCCGTCCTGGTCGACGGCGATCAACCGGTCGTTGGTGAGCATCGCCGTGTCGACCGGGTCCAGCTGGGTCAGGTCGGTGCCGAGCAGCAGGGGCGCGCCGGCCATCGACCACAGGGTGAACTGCGAGCGCCGCTGGTCTGCGGTGAGTCCGGCCTGGTCACCGTTGCCGATCTCCAGGGAGTCCAGGTCGTTCCAGCCGCCGGGGCCCGCGTACTGCTGCCAGTTGGCGGCCGAGGTGAAGCGGGTCGTGACATGGGACCAGTCGGTGAGCGGATAGCCGCTGCCGTTGGGGCCCGATCCGCAGTAGCACTCGACGTCGCCCTGGGTGCGCCAACTGTTGGCCAGGGAACGCCAGGTGGGGGCGTCGGCGATGGCGAGGTTGTTGGAGAGGGCGTAGTTGATCGGACGGCCCGTGGCCCGCAGCGCCTTGTCCCAGGCCCGTACGTCGGGGATGTCCTGGCTGCCGACGCCGTCGATCTTGAGATAGTCGACGCCCCACGAAGCGAACTGCCTGGCCCAGGAGTTGACGAATTCCTGGGCGCCGGGCTTCGCGTAGTCGATGTAGTACATGTTCTTGCAGTTGTAGTTCTTCTCCAGGGTCGAGGTGTCCGCGATGTCCGCCGCGTGGTAGGAGGTGCCCTCGATCGGGGTGTTCTTCAGGACGGCGTTCTTGGCGATGCCCGGGGTGACGTAGAAGCCGAACTTCAGGCCCTTGGAGTGGACGTAGTCCGCCAACGCCTTGATGCCGGAGGGGAATTTGGCGGAGTCGACGGTCCAGCGGCCGTAGGAGTCGACGACGAAGCCGTTCGAGTCGCACTTCTGGTAGAAGTCGTCGAGGTTGACATTCACGAAGCCGTGCCGGTCGAGGCCACTGGACACCAGGGCGTCCGCCTGCGCCTCGATCTTGTCCTCGGTCGGCCAGCGGCGCACGAAACTCCAGCTGCTCCAGCCTATCGCCGGCCGGATGGACTGACCGTTGCCGGACGCGGCGGCGGGCGGGGCGGTCAGCAGCGGGATCGCTCCGGCGATCAACACGCCCGCGAGCGCGAGGAGTACGGCTCTGAGGTGTCTCATCACTTCGCCACCCCCGGTGCGGGCGTCGCGTACGACGTGCCGATCCATGCCTCGTCGATCCGCAGCCGCTTGTAGCGGGTGGTGTCGGTGGACGCCGCCCAGGTCGAGTCGACTTCGAGCCGTACGTAGCGCGCGTTGGCCGCGGTGATGTCGATGCCCTTCATGCCGCGGGCGCTGGGCAGTTGGCCGCTCTTGACCGCACTGCCCCAGGTGGAGCCGTCGTTGCTGAGGAACACCTTGTAGTCCTTGATTCGCGCGGACTGCTCGGTGTCGGAGCGCGCATAGGCGACCGAGTCCTCACGCTGGTTGAGGCCGAGGTACTGCACCCGCTTCGAGCTGCCGAGGTCGAAGGTGAGGGTGACCGGCAGCGTCTTGTTGCTGTCCCAGTAGCTGAGGTAGCTGCCGTCCGCGGCGGCCGGGGCGCCGTGCCCGCTCGCCGACGCGGCTGCGCTCATCGTGTACGAGGAGGCGGGCAGGATGCCCTGGCGTCCGGCCGTGGTCACCTTGAAGACGGTGTCGTACGGGTCCCAGCTGCCCAGCCCGTTCAGAGTGAGGACGCCGCCGGACTGGGACCAGGAAATGGCCGCCCCTGTCCGCAAGTTGGTCACGGACGCGATCCGGTAGCCGTTGTCGCGGATGCGCAGGGTGCCGGTGGACGGCGGGGTGAGGACATGGACGTACTGCCGGTCGGGGTCGGCCTTGCTGATCGTGGTGACTCCGTGGGCGCCGTCGTTCCAGAAGCCGGGCTTGAGGCCGCCGTACATGTAGCCGCCGCCCTCGACTCCGTGCAGGGACTCCCAGATGGGACCGAGGTAGGAGTTCGCGAAGTTGTTGAAGGACTCCTGGTTGGACGGGAACTTCCCGTTGACCTGGGCTGTTTCCGCCATCAGCGCCTTCACGGACGAGCCCGCGTTGGTGACGAGCCGGCCGAGGGTGAGCATGCGGTCGACGCTCGGGTTCGAGCCGTCGTACCACCAGGCTCCGCTGGACGGCAGCTTGAAGTCGGCCTCGGTGAGCCGGGGTTGGGCCGTGTAGACCGCCTGCGGGTAGTCGTACGACGGGGTCATTCCCGTCTTCTGCTCGTTGCTGATCATGTCCATGATCGGCGTGTCTTCGTTGTTGTTGCTGATCGTGTAGTTGGGGCGCTTCTGGTAGATCTGCGCGTAGAGGTCGTGGCTCTCCCAGTACGCGTTGTCGTTGTCGATCCAGAAGCCGCCGAGCGTCGGGTAGCGGTCCATGACCTCGAAGAAGTTGTCGTACGAGAACCGGCCGAACCCGTCACGGGTGGTGAGGTCGACGTTCGTGCCCTTGTAGGCGGAGTACGCCGCCGAGTCCAGCCACTCGTGGCCGCCCTCGTTGTGCCACTGGGGGTCGTCGGTCATGTAGAGGATGACCTTGAGGCCCTTTGCGGAGGCAGCGGTGATGAGTTCGCCGAGGAAGTCGCGCTTGCTGGCGCAGCTGCCGGGGATCGCCGAGGGCCAGGGGCGGGCGTAGCCGAGGCGGCTGTGGAAGGTGGCGAGGACGAGGTACTGGACGTGCAGTTTCTGGGCCTCCTGCACCCAGTAGTCGGGGGTCCAGCCGCCGTTCGTGACGTCGTTCTCCCAGGCGGAGCAGCTGGTGTGCTGCGGTGCGGTGCGCTCGCCCCAGTGCAGGAAGAGGCCGCCGGTCGAGGCGCGCAGGAAGGCCTGGCGGGGGTTCTGCAGGTCCGCGTGTGCGGGCGAGGGCAGCAGCAGCGCGCCGAGGAGGAGCGCCACCACCGCGATCAGGCGGGCGGTCAGTCGTCTGCTGGACAGTCGTCCGCCGGTCGGTCGTCTGCCGGTTCCGGTCATGCCGGCACCTCCAGGTAGTCGATGTTGGGGCAGCCGTTCGCGGTGGTCGCCGTCGCGCGGACGGTGTTCGCGCCCGCCGTGAGCGGGACGGCGACGCCGATCGTGCGCCAGGTCGTCCAGTCGGGCGCCGGCGGGAAGGAGACGCCGGATGCCACGACCTGGCCGTTGACGGTGATGTCCATCGGCCGGTCCGCGGTGGTGCCGTTGGCGTAGGCGATCGCGACGGTCTTCGTTCCCGCGCTCGCCGCGTTCACGTTCCACTCCACGTATGCGCCGGCCGCGTTGGCGGTGTTCACGAAGCCGGTGCCGGAGTAGCCCGCGTGGTCGGTGTCGACGGTGCTGCCCGTCGAGTACGTGGCGCTCTCGGCCTCGTGCCGCGTACCGGGCGTCGGTGTGGTGCCGCAGTCCTGGCTCGACCCCGACGCGGACAGCCGCAGCGCTCCGCCGGTCGTGTTGTGGCTGTCGGCGACGCAGTGGCCCGACACGGTCTGGAAGCCGATGTCGAAGGGGCTGGTGCTGCCCTTCTGCGCGGTGAACCGGGTGAACTTCACCGAGCTGCCCGCATTGGCGATGACCGCCGGGCGGCCGTCGTTCGCCGCGAACCGCACCGAGCTGTCGGTGAAGGTGACGTGGTCGGCGTTGTGCAGGTACCAGCCGTACGCGGGCCGGGTGCCGATGCTGTTCGGGTTGTAGTTGGTGGGGTCGTTGCTCGGCACGGCGGTGGACATGGTGCCGTTGCCACCGGGCACGGTGAGGTCGACGTCGGTGAAGGTGACGCCACTGATGTGGTTCGGGCTCGACTCGCCCCACAGGGTCGGGCTGAAGGAGGGGCTGGAGCCGGTGGCGGTGATGTCGTCGTAGGTGACGTTGCTGATGGAGCCGACGCCCGGGTTGTTGCCGCAGCGTTTGCGGGTGCCGATCTTCTGCGTGATCGGCGAGTGGACGTCTTTCATGGTGATGTCGCGGTAGTGGATGTCGGAGATCCTGGCACCGTCCATGGAGACCATGCCGAGCCCCGATTTGTTGGATCCCTCGATCCTGATGTGCTCGAAGCGGTAGTCCGTGAAGTCGCCGCAGGTCTCCGAGCCGAACATGAGCGCGTTGCAGCACACCGCCGAGAGGTACGAGTCACTCACCCGGCCGGGGCCGTTGGGCAGTTTGGCGCCCAGCGCGTAGTCGCTCTTGAAGACCAGTGCGTCGTCGTTGGCCTTGATGTTCGCGTTGGTGACGGTGACGTCGGTCGTGCTGATGATGTTCCAGCCGTCACGATCGGACGCGGTGTCGATGGTCAGGTGGTCCGAAGTGACGTTCGTACAGCCGTTGATGAGAGCCGCGAAGTGGCCGCCGCGGCGCAGGGTCAGACCGTCGCCGATGCGCAGGCCGTTGCAGCGGGTCAGCGAGATGATCTTGTCGGCTTCGCCGGAGGACGGGTTGCCGGTGATCAGGTTGCCCTGACCGTCGATGACGCCACCACCCACGAAGGCGATGTTGGTCAGCCGGTCGCCGTAGATCATCGCGTTGTGGAAGTGGCTGTGCCCGTAGTCCTGGTACTGGTCGTAGGGGTTGGACTCGGGCGGGTCGTACGTGTCCGCGCTGGAGCCCTGGAGTGTGGCGCCCGTGTCGACCTTGAGCGTCACGTTGCTCTTCATGTGGAGCGTGTTCTTGGACTTGTACGTCCCGGGTGAGGGGAGTTGGACGGTGCCGCCGCCGGCCGCGTTCGCTGCGTCGACCGCCTTCTGGACGGCGGGCGTGTCATTGGTGGAGCCGTCGCCCTTGGCGCCGTAGTCGCGCACGTCGAAGACGGCGGTGCCCGCCGTCGGTGCCTGGGGACTCGCGACGGCCGGGGGCTGGGACAGACCGAGGACGACGAGGAACCCGAGAAGGGTCAGGGAGAGTGCTCTGCGTACCGTGCTTCTCATGTCGGCCTCGTCTCACACCAGTTGGTAACCGCGGAGGTTGGTGAGGAGCAAATAGCAGTTCTGCAGGGAGCCCGAGGTGTCACCGAGGGAGCGGTAGATGCCCCACTTCGGCCGCACCCGGTCGCCGAGGAAGGTGTCCACGCCTGACTTCGACTTGTCGATGACGGTCGTGCCGCCGCTCTTGAGGATCCAGCGCACGGAACCCGAGGTGCCGTCGCCGACCTTGATCTGGAAGTCGACGTCCGTCCACTTGTCGTGCAGCGGGTCCAGGCTGGTCCGGCCGATCAGGGTGTCGGAGATCGCGAGCTTCAGCTCGATCGTCTGGGCGCCGTTCACCCTGCGCAGCGACTGCACGACGATCGGCGAACTTCCGGTCCCCGGCTGCTTCATCTGCATGATGTGGGTGAAGCTGGTGGTCGCCTTGAGGGAGCTGGGGATGTACATCGAGTACGTCACCCGCCAGGTCTGGCCCGGCAGCCACTTCAGGTAGTTCGAGCTGCTGGTGCGCAGGCCCGTGACCTCCTGGCGTTGCCGGTCGGTCATGGTGTCGCGGTCCACCGTGTGCATGTTGAACCGCCAGTTGTCGCCCTCCGGGTGGATGTGCGGGTGCCCGGCGGGGTGCGAGTCGGCGCGGTCGTCCTCGATCGTCTCGAAGGCGCCGAGCCCGTTGCCGCTCGCCGTCGGCGACCACTTCAGCTGCCAGCTCGCCGCATGCGCGGGGCTCTGCAGCCCTGCGGCGGCCGCGGTCCCGGCGAGTGCGGCGCCGATCACCTTCCGACGGGAGGGCCCTTCGTACGGCCCGTGCAGTGCGCTCATCTTCCCTCACCTCGCCCGGAGTTGTTCGTTCATGATCAGGAAGGCGCCCAGACCGTGGAGGTCGTTGGTCGCCCTGGTGCGGCCCACGTAGTAGGCGTAGTCGCCGACGTTCGTGCCGATGGAGATGTCCGTGAGGTTGGTGCGGCCGTCCTGACCGAGGGAGATCCGCGCAAGGACGCCCTGGTAGCCGCGCTGGGCGACGGTCGCGTAGTGCGCGTCGAGATAGCCCTTCTGGGCTCCGCGCGAGAGGGCGTACGTGAACATGCTGGAGCAGGATGTCTCGGTCCAGTTGTCACCGCGGTCGCCCTTGTCCATGACCTGGAACCAGCGTCCGGTGGCCGGGTCCTGGTAGCGCTCCAGGCCCACGGCCAGCTTCTTCAGGAGGGCCACAAGGGCGGCGCGGCGGGGATGCGAACTCGGCAATGCGTCCAGGACGTTGACGATCGCCATCGAGTACCAGCCGACGGCCCGGCACCAGTGCTCGGGCGCCAGACCGGTGCCCGGGTCGGACCAGCTCGCGGTGCGCGACTCGTCGTAGGCATGCTTCAACAGGCCGTTCCCGACCTGGAGATGGCTGCCGTAGACGTAGAGCTGCTTGGCCGCTTCGTCGTCGGCGTACGTCGCGTCGCCGAACTCCCTGCCGTACTCGACGAGGAACGGGTTCACCATGTAGACGCCGTCCGCCCAGAGTTGGTGGGCACGGCTGTCGGAGTCGGCGTGCCAGAAGCCGCCGTCCGAGGTGCGCGGGTAGGTGTCGAGTCGGTCGCGGATCTTCTTGGCCGCGATGCGGTAGCGGTCCTGGCCCGTCTCGTGGTGCAGGATCGTCAGCAGCCGTCCGGCCTGCATGCTGTCGAGGTTGTTGAAGCTCTGGCCGATCGCGCCGTCACTCGCCACGAAACGGTCGACGTAGCTCTTGATGTACGAGAGGTAGCGCGGGTCGTGGGTGCGCTGGTACGTGAGGTACTGGCCGTAGAGATACAGGCCGACGGGGTACGACCAGCCGCCGATCGTGGTCGGCGAGTAGCGTGCCGTCGTCGACTCGATCATCGACACCGACCAGTCCTCGGCGGGCGCGGGCTGCCCCACGCTCAGCGAGTCGAGGTTGGGGCCGCCGTTCGCGGTGACGGCGGTGGCCCGGACGGTGTTGGCGCCCTGCCGGAGCGCCGCGTCGACGGTCCGGGTCTCCCAGCCGGTCCAGGAGCCGTTGCCCGGGAAGGAGAGGTGATCGGCGACGACGACGCCGTTGACGGTGATGTCCATCGGCCGGTCGGTGGTGGTGCCGTTGGCGAACCGGAGGGCGAGGGGTTGGGTGCCCTGCTGGTCGGCGGTGACCGTGAACTCGACGTATCCCCCCGGGGTGTTGTCGTAGTCGACGAAGCCGGTGCCGGTGAAGCCGGGGTGATCGGCGGCGACCGTGCCATGGCTGATCGTGGCGCTCTCGGCCTCGAACGGAGGGATGGCTGCCTGAGGTGCGACCGGAGCGGTGGCGATCTGCCCGGTGGTGACAGGAGCGGCGGCGGCCGGGACGGCCGCGGGGACGGCGATCAGGCTTGCGACGGCGAGCGCGGCCGCCGCCGGCAGCACATGTGGACGTCTCATGTTCCTCCTCCGCGGTATTCGCGATAGGCGTAGGTGGGGGCATCGGCACGGCCAGGGGTGCGGTCAGGCGTGCCGGGCGTGTCGACAAGGGCACGGACCAGCGGATGGTCGGGGGCGTGACGGCAGGCCGGGTCGGGACGGGTCGCGTCGCCGGTGAGCGCATGGGCCTGGCAGCGGCAGCCGCCGAAGTCGGTGGTGCGAAGGGCGCAGGTACGGCAGGGGGCCTGCATCCAGGCCTCGCCGCGATAGGCGTTGAAGGCGTGCGAGGCGTGCCAGATCCAGGCGAGCGGGTGATCGCGCACGTTCGGTGCGTCGAGGTCCGGGAGGACGGCCGCGGCCGGACACGGCAGGACCGTGCCGTCCGGGGCCACCGTGAGCGAGACCGCACCCCAGCCGCCCATGCAGGGTTTCGCGGTGCCGTCGAGGTAGTCGGGGGCGACCCAGACCAACTCCAGTTCCCCCGCGAGGCGTTCACGCCACCGGGCGAGTGCTTCGCGGGCCCGTTCGGTCTGCTCGCGGCTCGGCAGCAGGGCGGCGCGGTTGCGCAGCGCCCAGCCGTAGAACTGCGTGTGGGCGAGCTCGATCCGGTCGGCGCCCCAGGCAAGGGCGAGCGTGATCAGGTCGTCGAGCGCGTCGATGTTGGCGCGGTGCAGTACGACGTTCAGTCCGAGCGGGAGCCCGGCCTCGCTCACCAGCCGGGCGGCGCGCTTCTTGGCCGTGAACGAGCGTGCGCCCGCGATGAGTTCGGCGGCGGTCGGCTCGGCGTGCTGCACGGAGAGCTGGACGCAGCGCAGGCCGGCGTCGACGAGGTCGCCCAGGCGCCGTTCGTGCAGTCCGACACCGCTGGTGACCAGCTGGGTGTAGAGGCCGGCCGAGTCCGCTGCCGCGACGATGTCGGTGAGGTCGCGCCTCAGGAGCGGTTCACCGCCAGAGAGGTGTGTTTGCACGACGCCCAGGTCGGCGGCCTGTTGCAGCACATCGACCCATTGTCCGGTGTTCAGCTCTTCTGACCGACTGATCAGTTCGATGGGGTTGGAGCAGTAGGCGCAGCGCAGTGGGCAGCCGTGGGTGAGTTCGGCGAGCAGCGCCCAGGGCGGATCGGTCACCTGAGCCAGCCCTCCCTTCGTAAGGCCGAGAGAAATCCGGGGACTTCACGGGCGACGGGGGCGCCGGGAAACCGCGCACCGAGCTCGGCGACGATCTCGGGCACCGCACGACGGCCGTCACAGAGCCGGACGACGTTGCCCGCGTCGCCCCGTAGGACGACCACCCGCTCGGGCAGGAGCAGCAGGTCGATGTCACGGACCCGGTCATGACGGAGCATCACCGAGCGCGCCAGTACGGGTCGCCAGGTCATGACGCTCCTCGTTCCGGCGCATCCGGAAAGCGGCGCTCCGACGCCTCCAGAGGCGCGCGCTGCGACGCGTCCGGCGCCCCCCGCTCCACCGCGTCCAGCAGCGACCAGAGCACGTCGCACTTGAAGGTCAGCGCGGCCACCGCCCGCTCCTGCCGTTCGCGGGTGCGGGCCCAGGTCCGTACGAGCGCGAGGGCTTCCTCGCTGTCGCGGCCGCCCTGTCCGATCCGGGTCCGGAAGTACGCGAGCCCCTCGGCCTCGATCCACGGGTAGTGGCGTTCGAAGGCGGCGATGCGGGTGCGCATCAGGCCCGGTGCCGACAGTTCGGTCAGGGACGCGGCGACCGCGTCGAGTGCCGGACGGACCCGGCAGAAGTTGACGTATCCCTCGACCGCGAGCCGCACGCCCGGCAGCACC
The DNA here is from genome assembly GCF_052543295.1 of Streptomyces sp. SAS_270. Taxonomy (NCBI): domain Bacteria; kingdom Bacillati; phylum Actinomycetota; class Actinomycetes; order Kitasatosporales; family Streptomycetaceae; genus Streptomyces; species Streptomyces sp. SAS_270. The sequence goes on along the minus strand of NZ_JBMNDS010000024.1, from coordinate 45,849 downwards.
CGGGAGGCGTCCCGCAGTTCGGGTCGGCCGAGGCCGGCGGCTTCGCCCAGCCGCAGCCAGCGTTCGATGCCGCCTTCCCCCTCCCGCGTCCCGTCGTGATCCCGGATGCGGCGCAGCCATGACCTGCGCAGTGCGGGATCGTCGAACTTGGCGAGGATCAGGGCGTCCTTGACGGGGATGTGGCGCTGGTAGTGGAAGCGGTTGGCGATCCAGCGGCGCAGCTCGGCGGGGGTCAACTCGCCTTGGTGCATGCGGATGTTGAAGGGATGCCGGTCGTGGTAGCGCTCCTCGGCGACGGCGCGCAGCCGCTCGGTGAACTCATCGGTTCCCCAAGGGGCCGCGGCGCCGTCGCCGCGCACGGAAGTCGCGGTCACGGTGTACTCACCGAGGGTTAGGCGCGGTCGCCGAGGGCGTAGGCGGTGACCTCCAGGGCGGTCTCGACGACCAGATACCCCGGGGTCTCCCAGCCTCTTTCCTCCGATGTTTCCCGAATGGCCCGTTCCACGTAAGGGAGCTCGGGGATCGTTTCGTTCATGTGCGCATACCCGCTTTCCTGAGGGGTGGGGGGTGGGGAGCCCAGGCAGGTGCTGGCGTTCACATGCATGCATTGCGTTCATCGACACGTTCGACGATGCGATACAGAGTCTCCGCATGACGAGACCCGGTCAATGGTCCGGACCGAATAAGGTCGGATCCTTTTCTGGCCAATCTGTGAAGGTGCTGTGAGTCGGCGGACGAAAGCGACGTCAGGAATGCATCACGGCCCGTGATCGTTGACGATGGGAGTACCACCCGACGACTGAAGGATCGAGAGCTCGTGAGCAAGGTCCCCCCGATCATCCTGAACAACGGCGTCGAGATGCCCCAGCTGGGCTTCGGTGTCTGGCAGGTGCCGGACGGCGAGGCGGAGCGGGCCGTCGCCACCGCGCTGGAGGCCGGGTACCGCAGCATCGACACAGCGGCGATCTACGGCAACGAAGAGGGCACCGGAAAGGCGATCGCCACCTCCGGCGTGGCCCGCGAGGACCTCTTCGTCACCACCAAGCTCTGGAACAACGACCAGGGGTACGACAGCACCCTGCGCGCCTTCGACGCGTCCCTGGACAAGCTCGGCCTGGAGTACGTGGATCTGTACCTGATCCACTGGCCGGTGCCTGCCCGTGGCACGTTCGTCGACTCGTACAAGGCCTTCGAGAAGATCCACGCGGACGGCCGCGCCAAGGCCGTCGGAGTCTCCAACTTCCATCCGGAGCACCTGCGAACGCTGCTCGACGAGACGTCCGTCGTCCCCGCCGTCAACCAGATCGAGCTGCACCCGCACCTCCAGCAGCAGGCCGCACGGGAGTTCCACGCGGAGCACGGCATCGCCACCGAGGCCTGGTCCCCGCTGGGCTCGGGCAAGGGCCTCCTGGAGGTCCCGGCGATCGTCGCCATCGCCCAGAAGCACGGCCGGACGCCGGCCCAGATCGTGCTGCGCTGGCACCTGCAGCTCGGCAACGTGGTGATCCCCAAGTCCGTGACCCCCTCGCGGATCAAGGAGAACATCGACGTCTTCGACTTCAGCCTGGACGCCGAGGACATCGCGGCGATCAGCGCCCTGAACGAGGGCCGGCGCCTGGGTCCCGACCCGGCGACGTTCGGTACGCACTGACGGACCGGGTGCCGCGCTCCGGTTCCCGCCGGGGCGCGGCACGCACCGTGCGGTAGGCGCTGACGAGGATCAGCACGCATCCGAGCCACTGAGCAGGGCCCGGCCGTTCACCGAGGACCAGGGCGCCGAGCCCGACCGCGCCCACCGGCGTGAGCAGCAGCAGAACGGCGCCGACGTGGCTCGACAGCCTGGGCGAGTACACGGCCACCATCAGCCATCCGATCACCCCGCTGGTCAGGGCCGCGAGCGCGAGCCAGGCGAGGGCGTGCCAGGAGGGCGCGAGGTCGAGGACGCCCCAGACCGCGCCGAACAGCGCGGAGAAGACCGCGGAGGCGAACACCACCACCGTGTAGGCCGCGCGAATGTGCCCCCGGAACCCGCCGCGGCGCAACAGGAACAGGAACCCGGAGTAGCACAGGGCCGCGAGGATGGCGTGGATCATGCCCGCGGCGGGGTCGCTGCCGCCGACACCGCTGTCCACCAGTCCGCCGGTGAGGACGACCCCCACCACCATGACGGGCAGCCGGAGCAGGAAGCGGCGTGCCACCCGCTCGCCGTCCACGGCCCAGGCAAGCAGGGGCACCAGGGCCACCTGCACATTGACCAGCACGGTGGACAGACCCGCGCCGACCTCGGCGATCGCCCGCGTCCACAGGACCATGTCCCCCGCGAACAGCGCCCCGCAGACGATGCCGTAGCCCACCTGGCGGCGCGACGGGAGCCCCTCGCGACGGTACTCGGGAACGACGAGAAGCAGCAGGAGCGGAAGCGCGAGCAGACAGCGGTAGACCGACGCCGTACCGGCTTCCGTGCCCGAGAGATCGAGGCAGACGGGCGACACGGAGAGCGCCACCGCTGCCGTCCCCTGCCCCCAACGCGGCCCGTGCGGCAGCAGGTCGAAGGCACGGCTCGACGCCCGGGCGGTCACCGTCGTCGTGGCGGGACGCGGCACGGGGCACTCCCCTCGACATGGATCGGAGCCAAGATCCAGCCGAGTACCCGCGCATCGGTCACGCAACCGCAAGGTCAACTCTTCGGAACCGGGGAGCAAGGAAAGTGAAGCGAGGGCTTGACGCGGTCATGCGAACAGGGCCACATTGTGCGGCAACCCGGTAAGGAAAGTTTCCTAACAGAAGGGTCCCCCACAGTGCGCATTCGAACACTGACCCTCGCGGCGGCCGCCGGAGCCGCCCTCCTCGTCACCGCGGCGCTCCCGGCCGGCGCGTCGGGCACCTCCTCGAAGACCGTCAACCCCCGTTCCGCGCAAGAGGGTTCGGTCAGCGCGGCCGACCTGCTCGCCAAGGTGACGTCCTGTTCGCAGATATCGAACGGCAAGTACCGGACCGACGACGAGACCTCGGCCACCGTTCCCGTGTGCGGCAAGAACGGCGCGGTGTTCTGGAAGGCCGACATGGACGTCGACTGCGACGGACAGGTCACCGGCAAGTGCAACGGCGACACCGACCCCTGGTTCCAGGACGACACCGCCTTCCACCAGTCCGACGGCAAGCCGTTGCGCGCGGACTCGCTGCCGTACGTCGTCGTGCCCAGCTCCAGCAGCATCTGGAAGTACTCGAGCTCCGGCATCAAGGGCGGTGGCGTGGTCGCCGTCATCTACAACAACAAGGTCGAGTACGCGGTGGTCGGTGACACAGGTCCCACGAAGATCATCGGCGAGGCCTCGTACGCCACGGCCAAGTCCCTGGGGATCGACCCGGACCCGGAGACGGGCGGTACGGACTCCGGCGTGACCTACATCCTGTTCAAGAACTCGCAGGTCTCGCCGATCGAGAGCCACAGCAAGGCCGTGTCGCTGGGCGACTCGCTGGCCAAACAGTTCATCCAGAACAACTGAGCGCCGCAGGGGATTCGGCGCGGCGCTGGTCCGATGCCGCGCCGAACTCCTGCACCGGGCAGCCTAGTTGGGCTGCCCGATAGGCCGAACGGTCACGCTGTTGATGTCGACTCCGGCCGGCTGGCGAATGGCCCAGACAATGGACTCGGCGAGCTGGTCGGCGGTGAGCAGGTGCCCGGGCGGGAGGCTGCCGTAGCTGTCCCAGAACGGGGTCTCCACACGCCCGGGCGACACCAGGGTCACACCGACCCCGAACTCGGTGACCTCGCGCCGTGCGTTCTCGGCGAGCCCGGTCACGGCCCACTTGGTCGCCCCGTAGAGATTGCCCGGAGTGAAGACGTGCCCCGCGACACTGCCGATCAGCACGATCCGCCCCTTGGTCTCCTTCAGTGCCTCGATGGACGCCCTGATGAGAAGCGCCGGCCCCAGCACGTTGGTCAGCACCATGTCCGGCCATCCGGCGGGGTCGCCGGCGGCGACGGTGTCGTGCGTGGCGAAGCCTGCGTTGGCGACGACGGTGTCGAGCCGCCCGAACTCCTTCACGGTCGCGTCCACCGCGGCCTGCACCTGGTCGTACTCGGCGGCGTTGCCGACGAGCGTCAACAATTCCTCGGGGCGGCCCAGTTCCTCGGCGAAGGCGCGCAGCCGCTCCTCCCCGCGCCCGGTGACGGCCACCCGGTGACCCGCGTCGAGCAGACGCCGGGCCACCGCCGCCCCGATTCCGCTGCCGCCGCCGGTGATGAGCGCGACGCGAGAGTCGCTCATGACTACCCCCAAGTGTTAGGTGAACGCCAGGAGTTCATCACTTGGAGCGCTCTCGAAGTCAACCACCCGGGCAGCCCGCAGCGGCTCCGCCGCGGGTCACTCGGGCTTCTCCGCCGTGTACACCGTCTGCGCCGTCAGCACGAACACGTCGGGGCGGTGGTGCACGCTCGCCTTGTCGTCCGGGTCGAGCAGCCGGTCGAGAGTGGCGACGTCGTCGGCGTCGAGGGCCTCGGCGAGGGAGTCGCGCAGGCGCCCGAGGTAGGACACCAGGTAGGCGCGGGCCTCGTCCGAGAGGGGCGCCGGCAGGTCGAGCAGGAAGGAGCGGGTCCCGGTGTGGCGCAGGCCCGCCGAGGTCAGCAGTGCCGGCCAGTCCTCGATCTCGGCGACCACCCCGGGCAGCGCGGCCCGCATCTCGTTGAACCACATGTCCTCGGCCGCGCCGATGCGGGACTGCAGGCCCGGACGCCCGATGCCGATGTCGCGCGGAAGGAAGCGTGTGGGCAGGCCGCCCTCCAGGAGCGCGAGGGTGCCGCCCGGGGCCAGGCGCTGCGCGAACGCGACGAGGGCTGCCCGCTGGTCGCCGAGGTGGTGCAGGCTCCTGCTCGCCCACAACAGGTCGACGGGGTACTCCAAGTCGGCGAGCCCGGCCGGGAGTTCGGCTTCCAGGGTGCTGAAACGGTCGGCAACCCCGAGCCGGTCCGCGCGCTCCGTGGCCCGCTCCAGAAGGGGCCCCGAGGCGTCGGCGGCGACGACCCGCGCGCCCGGGAACGCGTCGGCGAGGGCGCAGGACACGACGCCGGGCCCGCTGCCGGCGTCGACGATCAGGCCCGGCTCCGGCTGGTGGGTGCGCAGCCAGGCCGTGACCTGCGCCTGCATCGGCGCGAACAGCTCCGCCTGTGCCTCCAGGAGCGGAGCCATCACGGCCCAGTCGACGTCGGCGTGATCGTGGGAGCGCGCGTGGTTGTGCTGGTTGTCGTGGTGGTGTGCCATGTCTGCGAGCCTCTCGTCCGGGTCGCTGACAGAGTGCGCCGCCGCACCGGGGAACGGCCACTTCTGTTGCCGGGACGGCAAAACGGGTGACCCGAAATTGAGGTGCGACCGCGCGGGCGGTGTCTCAGGATGGCCCGATGGACGACGACGTGGTGGAGCGGTTCCTCGAGGACGGGTTCGTCAGGATCGAGGGCGCCTTCCCGCCGCGCGTCGCCGCGGACTGCGCCCGGCTGCTGTGGCGGGAGACGGGGTACGACCCCGAGGACCCCGGCACCTGGAAGGACCCGGTTTACCGGGTGCCCGGCATGGCACAGGGCCCGTTCGCCGCCGCGGCCAACTCCCCTGTGCTGCATGAGGCGTTCGACCTGCTGGTGGGCGAGGGCCGCTGGGAGCCGCGGTACTCCCTCGGCACGTTTCCGCTGCGCTTCCCGCACGAGGAGGAGCCGGACGACGCGGGCTGGCACATCGAGGGAAGCTATCTGCCGCCCGGCGCCACCTGGTACTTCACGAACCTCCGGTCGAAGGAGCGCGCCCTGCTCATGCTGTTCCTCTTCAGCGAGGTGGGCCCCGAGGACGCCCCGACCCGCATCCGGGTGGGCTCGCACCTGGACGTGCCACCGCTTCTGGAGCCCTACGGCGAGGACGGTGTCTCGGGGCTGGACATCGCTCCCCGGCTGGTCGAGGCCTCGGCCCACCGGCCGCTCGCGTACGCCACCGGCCGGCCCGGCGACGTGTACCTCTGCCACCCGTTTCTGGTGCACGCCGCCCAGCCGCACCACGGGACGCGGCCGCGGTTCATGGCGCAGCCGCCGCTGCTCCCGGCGGTGCCCTACGAGCTGGAGCGGTCCGACGGGGACTACTCGGCGGTGGAGTTCGCGATCCGCCGGGGTCTGGCCCAGAAGGCCTGACCCCGGCGGATCACTTCACGGGTTCACTTCATCGGTGACAGCGCACCGCAGCGCACTACAGCGCCGGGTACGCGTTCTTCATGAGCTCCTGGAACTGGGCGGAGAACCAGTGCCCGGAGAGCGGAGCGTTGGGCAGCGCCCCGGACATGCTGTTGCCGTTGCGGGGGTTGCCCGTGTACGTCGGGTCGCACATCCGGTCGAAGCCCTTGCCCTCGTCGTTCGAGATGGCCGAGCTGGAGCCGTCGGACTCACCCGGGGGCTTCATCCACACGTACGCGTCGATGCCCGCCGCGGGTGCGGCCTGCGGACGCTCACCGAGGCCCGCCCCGGACTGGTTGCACCAGTTGCCGACGTGGATACGGCGGTCGTAGCGGCCGCCGTTGACGTAGGTGTCCACGCTGGTCGTGGCTCCGGGGCCGGTGGGCCGTGCGGTGCCGCCCCAGCCGTTGCGGGAGGTGTCGATCAGCATGCCGATGCCGGAGTTGAAGCCGACCGAGACGAGCTGGTTGCGGAAGGCCTGGGCGTACGACAGCTCGTCGACGTAGCGGTTCCAGTCGACCCACTTGGACTCGCGGACGGACTTGCCCGCCACCGAGTCGTTGATGGTGAAGTTGTTCTCCTTCAGGGCGCTGTAGTTGGCGGTGTTGGTGATGAAGCCGTGCACGTCGTTCACGGTCGCGCCCTCGGCGGTGGCCGCCTGCTTCATGATGGTCGCGGAGGGGCCGAAGTTGTCGTCCCAGCCCAGCCAGCCGTGGTGTCCGGCGTCGATGTAGTTGTAGACGTTGGGAATCGCGCCGAGCTTGTGCAGCGCGTAGCCGACGCCCTTCACGTAGTTGCCGTTGGCGAGCATCGTGTCGCACGCCGGGGTGGCGGTGGCCTTGCCCCCGGTGTTGGTGACGAGGTTCGGCAGCGAGTCGATCTCGACGGTGGTGACGATCCGCAGACCCGCGTACTTGGAGTCGGCGAGGATCGCCGCGATCGGGTCGATGAACTGCGTCTTGTACTTGTCGATCTCCGTCGGGCCGAGCTCACCGTTGGAGGCGAGGGCCGAGCAGTCACGTCCGGGCAGGTCGTAGATGACCAGCTGGACGACCTCTGCGTTGCTGCCCTTCTGGGCGAGGGCCGCGTCGAGGTGGGCGCGCAGACCCATGCTGCTGCTCGTGCCGTTGATGGCGGCGATGCGGTCGAGCCAGACACCGGTCGGCTGGCTGGAGATGCGGCTGCCGCCGGTCTCGGCGTCGGCGTGCGCCTTCCACTCGGGGTTCACGTACACCTTGGCGCCGGCGTACGGGTTGTCGACCTTGGTTCCGGTGGGCGGGTCCGTGGGGGGATCGGTCGGAGGATCGGTGGGACCGCCGCCGTCCACGTTGCAGGTCACGCCGTCCAGGGTGAAGGTCGTCGGCACCGCGTTGGTACCGCTGTAGGAGCCGTTGAACCCGAAGCTGACCGAACCGCCGCTCGCCAGCGAGCCGTTGTAGGTCTCATTGGCCGCGGTGACGGCCGTACCGCTCTGAGTGATCTTCGCGTTCCAGCCGGAGGTGACCTTCTGGTTTCCGGCGTAGGACCACTTCACCGCCCAACTGCTCTTGGCAGCACTGTTGTTGGTCACGGTGACGGCGGTGGTGAAGCCGGTGTCCCACTGGTTCTGCACCTTGTAGTCCACGGTGCAGGCGGGGGCCGCTGCCACCCCGGCGTCCGAGGGCGCGACGACGGCGGCCGCGGTCCCGGAGGCCCCGGCGACCAGCGCCAAGGCAGCGAGTATCGCTGTTCTGGTACGACTCATGAGTGCGGGTTTCCTTGTCCTTTGCGGGAGTTGTCCTTTGCGAGTGGTGCCCTTGCGGGAGTTGCCTGGTGCGGGAGTTATCCGTTGAGGGCGCGCAGACGGTCACGCAGCCCGATGCCGTACGACGTGGGAGTGCCGTCGTAGTTCGAGATCAGGGACGGCCCGGAGGAGCAGTCCCAGGTGTTCCACGTCCAGCCGAGGTAGGAGAGGCCCCGGTCGTCGAACCACTTCATGACGGTGTCGACGAAGGCGTGGGAGCAGGTGTTCTCCCCGATCTCCCCGGCCACGAGCGGCACTTGGGCGGCCACCGGGGAGAGCGTCGAGTTCCAGCAGCTCTCGCTGGAGCAGGTGTTGAAGTTGTAGACGTGGTAGGCGGCGGCGAGATTGCCCGTCGGATCACTGGGCTTGTACGTCAGCCACTGGCTCAGGTCGTTGGAGTACGCGAGCCCGCCGGCAAGGACGACGTTCTTGGCGCCGGTGCCGCGTACCGCGTCGACCAGGTCCTGCATACCGGCGACCTCGTAGGAGATGCCGGGACAGGTCCCGCCGTCCCGCCAGCACTGCCACGCCTGGGTGGTCGTGGAGGTTGCCCGGTCCGGATAGGGCTCGTTGAACAGGTCGAACGCGACGGCCGGGTCACTCTTGAAGGTGCCGGCGACCGAGGACCAGAACGACGGACTGTACTGCGCGTCCGGCATCGGCTTCTGGCAGGTGGCGTGCACGTCGGAGCAGCCCGCCGAGTTGCCGGTGTACTGGCCGTAGGACCAGTGCAGTTCGACGATCGGCGTCATGCCGTGCGCCTCGACCTTCGCCACCAGGTCCTTGACGGCGGCGATGTAGTTGGCGCCCGCGTACTCGGGCTTGATGTTGGACAGCCCGAGCCAGCACTCCTCGTTCAGCGGGATGCGGACCGTGTTGGCCTTCCAGTCGGCGATCGCCTTGACGGCGGCGTCGTCGACCGGTCCGTCCCAGATGCCGCGGCCCTGGACGCACATGAACTCGCCGCCGGAGCGGTTGACGCCGAGCAGGCGCCGACCGGCCCCGTTCGCGTCGACGAGCTTGTTCCCCGACACGTGCAGGGCCGGCGCCTTGCCGTCCGCCGGAGGATCGCTCGGCGGGGGCGTCGGTGACGGATCCGCGTCCACGTTGCAGGTGGTGCCGTTGAGCTTGAAGGAGGTCGGTGCCGTGTTGCTCCCCGACCAGGACGCGATGAATCCCGCGCTGACGGCGGCGCCCGTGCCCAGCGAGCCGTTCCAGCTCTCGTTGGACGCGGTGACGGTCGAACCGGACTGGGACCACTTGGCGTTCCAGCCCTGACTGACCTTCTGTCCGTCGGCGAAGCCGAAGGTCAGACTCCAACTGCTCAGCGCCGCCGTGTTGTTGGTGATCTTCACGGCGCCCTGGAAGCCGGTGCCCCACTGGCCGGTGACGGAGTACTCCACCGTGCACGCGGGTTCGGCCCCTGAAGCCGTGACAACCGGAGCAACCGCTGTGCCCACCAGGGCAGTCGCGGCGGCGCCGACAGTTAAGAAAAGTAAACGCGGGGGGTGTCGCATGAGCGACTCCTCACAGATCTGGCGCGTCGTGACGGACGCGTCGACTGATGGAATCGCTCCCACTGGTGCGAAGGAACGTAGCGCCAAGTGACAGTAAAGGACAGAGGAGTCGCTCGACTTTTCCTCGACACCTTCGTCGAATCTTTTCGACTCTTCAAACATCTTGACCCCTTGCACCCCCCTCCTCAATATGGGAGCGCTCCCACTGGTTCAAGGCTTGTTGCTCCTCCCCCCAATTTCCGAGCCGCAAGGAGAAACCAGCACATGCACTCCAGACGGAGAGGCCGTACTGTGCGGCGGCTGTGGACCGCCGTGGTGGCAGCCCTCGCCCTGCCGCTGACGACGCTCGCGACCGGTTCGACTCCCGCCCAGGCCGCGGGAGTTCAATGCAGCGTCGACTACAAGACCAACGACTGGGGCTCCGGCTTCACCGCCGACCTGACCCTCACCAACCGGGGTACCGACGCCATCAACGGCTGGACCCTGACGTACGCCTACGGGGGCAACCAGACCCTCAGCAACGGCTGGAACGGCACCTGGTCCCAGTCCGGCAAGACGGTCACGGCGAAGAACGCCGGCTGGAACGGAACGATCGCCGCCGGGGCCGCCGTCACCACCGGCGCACAGTTCACGTACAGCGGCACCAACACCGCGCCCACGTCCTTCGCGATCAACGGCACCAGCTGCACCGGTGCGCACCAGCCGCCGATCACCGTGCTGACCAGCCCCACCGCGGGCGCCGTCTACACGCAGGGGGACGCGGTACCGCTCGCCGCGACCGCCGCCGCGGCCGACAACGCGACCATCAGCAAGGTCGAGTTCTACGACGACACCACGCTGCTGGGCACCGACACCAGCTCGCCGTACACGCTCTCGGCCTCCGGCTTGACCGTGGGCAGTCATTCCCTGGTGGCGAAGGCGTACGACAGCCTGGGCGCGTCGGCCGACTCCACTCCGGTCGGCATCACGGTCGCCTCGGGTCCCGCGGTGGTCGCCTCGCCCACCCAACTGGGCGTCCAGCAGGGCAAGACGGGCACCTTCGACGTGAAGCTGTCGACGCAGCCCTCGGCGAACGTCACCGTCAGCACCGCCCGGACGGACGGCAACACGGGCCTCTCCGTGAGCGGCGGATCGTCGCTCACGTTCACGCCGTCCAACTGGAACACGGCGCAGAAGGTGACCATCACGGCCGACGCCACCGGCACCGGGGCGGCGACCTTCACGGCGTCCGCGACCGGTCAGGCCAAGGCCACCGTCACCGTGACGGAGCTGGCCGCGTCGAAGGCGTACGACGCACGTTTCCTGGACCTCTACGGCAAGATCACCAACCCGGCGAACGGCTACTTCTCCCCCGAGGGCATTCCGTACCACTCGGTGGAGACGCTGATCGTCGAGGCGCCGGACCAGGGCCATGAGACGACGTCGGAGGCGTACAGCTATCTGATCTGGCTGCAGGCGATGTACGGGAAGGTCACCGGCGACTGGTCCAAGTTCAACGCCGCGTGGACGACCATGGAAAAGTACATGATCCCCACGCACGCCGACCAGCCGACGAACTCCTTCTACAACGCCTCGAAACCGGCGACGTACGCACCCGAGCTGGACACCCCGAACGAGTACCCGGCCAAGCTCGACACCGGTGTCTCTGTCGGCTCGGACCCGATCGCCGGCGAGCTGAAGAGCGCGTACGGCACCGACGACGTGTACGGCATGCACTGGCTGCAGGACGTCGACAACACCTACGGCTACGGCAACGAACCGGGCAAGTGCGAGGCGGGGCCGACCGCCACCGGGCCGTCGTACATCAACACCTTCCAGCGCGGCGCCCAGGAATCCGTCTGGGAGACGGTCCCGCAGCCCACCTGTGACGCCTTCAAGTACGGCGGCACGAACGGCTACCTGGACCTCTTCACCGGCGACTCCTCGTACGCCAAGCAGTGGAAGTACACCGACGCGCCGGACGCCGACGCGCGGGCCGTGCAGGCCGCCTACTGGGCCGATGTGTGGGCCAAGGGGCAGGGCAAGGGCAGTGACGTCTCCACGACCGTCGGCAAGGCCGCGAAGATGGGCGACTACCTGCGCTACTCCATGTACGACAAGTACTTCAAGAAGATCGGCAACTGCGTCGGACCGTCGACCTGCGCGGCCGGCACCGGCAAGGACGCCTCGTCCTACCTGCTGTCCTGGTACTACGCGTGGGGCGGCGCCACCGACACCTCGGCGGGCTGGGCCTGGCGCATCGGCTCCAGCCATGTGCACGGCGGCTACCAGAACCCCCTGGCCGCCTACGCGCTCAGCTCGTACGCCGATCTGAAGCCCAAGTCGGCGACAGGCGCGGCCGACTGGAACACCTCGCTCACCCGGCAGCTGGAGTTCTACCGCTGGCTGCAGTCGAACGAGGGCGCCATCGCGGGCGGCGCGACCAACAGCTGGGCGGGCCGCTACGCGACTCCTCCGGCCGGGACGCCGACCTTCTACGGCATGTACTACGACCAGCAGCCCGTGTACCACGACCCGCCGTCCAACCAGTGGTTCGGCTTCCAGGCGTGGTCCATGGAACGCGTCGCCGAGTACTACCAGCAGACCGGGAACGCGAGCGCCAAGGCGGTGCTCGACAAGTGGGTCTCCTGGGCGCTGTCCAAGACCACGATCAACCCGGACGGCACCTACCAGATTCCGTCCACCCTTCAGTGGTCGGGTGCGCCAGACACCTGGAACGCCTCAAGTCCCGGCGCCAACAGTGGACTTCACGTCACCGTCGCCGACTACACCAATGACGTGGGCGTAGCGGCCGCCTATGCCAAGACCCTGTCGTACTACGCCGCCAAGTCCGGCAACACCCAGGCGAAGACGACGGCGAAGGCACTGCTCGACGGCATGTGGGGCAACTACCAGGACAGCCTCGGTGTGGCCGTCCCGGAGACCCGCGCCGACTACAACCGCTTCGACGACACGGTGTACGTGCCCAGCGGCTGGAGCGGCAAGATGCCGAACGGCGACACGGTCAACTCCTCCTCGACCTTCACCTCGCTCAGGTCCTTCTACAAGAACGACCCGGCGTGGTCGAAGATCCAGAGCTATCTCGCGGGCGGCGCCGCGCCCTCGTTCACGTACCACCGGTTCTGGGCCCAGGCGGACATTGCCCTCGCCATGGGTTCGTACGCGGAGCTCCTCGAATAAGTCCCCGCTAAGGCTCCGCGTACCTGGCCCTGTCGACCTCGTGTCGGCAGGGCTCGGGCCGGGCGGTCCCCACCCGCACGGGGGGCCGCCCGGCCGTCGCGCCTTTCCACCCCCCTTCAGGAGAGGACCCCCCGTGCGAAGAACCCGCATCCTCACAGCCGTGCTCGCCCTCGCGGCCGGCCTCCTCGCGGGCACACCGCCCGCGCTGGCCGCGAGCCCCGCCCCTCGGACGACGCTCGCCGCGGACACGTACACCTGGAAGAACGCGCGCATCGACGGCGGCGGCTTCGTCCCCGGCATCGTCTTCAACCGGTCCGAGAAGAACCTCGCCTACGCCCGCACCGACATCGGCGGCGCCTATCGCTGGCAGGAGTCGTCGAAGACCTGGACGCCGCTGCTCGACTCGGTCGGCTGGGACGACTGGGGCCACACCGGTGTCGTCAGCCTCGCCTCCGACTCCGTCGACCCGAACAAGGTGTACGCGGCCGTCGGCACGTACACGAACAGCTGGGATCCCGGCAACGGCGCCGTGCTCAGGTCCTCCGACCGGGGCGCGAGCTGGCAGAAGGCGGACCTGCCCTACAAGCTGGGCGGAAACATGCCCGGCCGCGGTATGGGCGAGCGGCTCGCGATCGACCCGAACAAGAACAGCGTGCTGTACCTGGGCGCGCCCAGCGGCAAGGGCCTGTGGCGCTCGACGGACTCGGGCGCGAGCTGGTCCCAGGTCACCGACTTCCCCAACGTCGGCAACTACGTGCAGGATGCGACGGACACCAGCGGCTACGCCTCCGACAACCAGGGCATCGTCTGGGTCACCTTCGACGAGTCGACGGGCTCGTCCGGCAGCGCGACGAAGACGGTCTACGTGGGCGTCGCCGACAAGGACAACTCGGTCTACCGCTCGACGGACGCGGGCGCGACCTGGACCCGGCTGGCCGGTCAGCCGACCGGCTATCTGGCCCACAAGGGCGTGCTGGACGCCAAGAACGGCTATCTCTACCTCGCCTACAGCGACAAGGGCGGCCCGTACGACGGCGGTAAGGGCCAACTGTGGCGCTACGCGACGGCGACGGGCACCTGGACGAACATCAGCCCGGTCGCGGAGGCCGACACCTACTACGGCTTCAGCGGGCTGACCGTCGACCGGCAGCATCCGGGCACGGTGATGGCGACGGCGTACAGCTCCTGGTGGCCGGACACGCAGATCTTCCGTACGACGGACAGCGGCTCCACCTGGACGAAGGCCTGGGACTACACCTCGTACCCGACCCGCGCGAACCGCTACACGATGGATGTCTCCTCCTCGCCGTGGCTGAGCTGGGGCGCCAACCCCTCGCCGCCCGAACAGAGCCCCAAACTCGGCTGGATGACCGAGGCGTTGGAGATCGACCCGTTCAACTCCGCGCGGATGATGTACGGGACGGGGGCGACGCTCTACGGCACGGAGAACCTCACCAACTGGGACAGCGGGAGCCAGTTCACCATCAAGCCGATGGTGCAGGGGCTGGAGGAGACGTCCGTGCAGGACCTGGCCGCTCCCCCGTCGGGCGGGGCACAGCTCTTCAGCGGCCTGGGCGACATCGGCGGCTTCCGCCACACGGACCTGACCAAGGTCCCCTCGATGATGTTCACTTCACCGAACTTCACGACGACCACGAGCCTGGACTTCGCCGAGACGAACACGAACACGGTGGTGCGGGTCGGCAACCTGGACTCGGGGCCGCACATCGCGTTCTCGACGGACAACGGCGCCAACTGGTTCGCGGGAACGGACCCTTCGGGTGTCAGCGGCGGCGGTACGGTCGCGGCGGCCTCCGACGGCAGCCGGTTCGTGTGGAGCCCGGCGGGCACGGGTGTGCAGTACGCGACCGGGTTCGGTACGTCGTGGTCGGCGTCGAGCGGGATCCCGGCCGGGGCGCGCGTCGAGTCGGACCGGGTCGACCCGAAGACCTTCTACGGCTTCAAGTCCGGCAAGTTCTACGTGAGTTCGGACGGCGGGGCCACCTTCACGGCGTCCGTCGCGAGCGGCCTGCCGAGCGGTGACAGCGTGCGCTTCAAGGCGCTGCCCGGCACGAAGGGTGACGTCTGGCTGGCAGGTGGGGCCACGGACGGGGCGTACGGGCTGTGGCACTCGACGGACGGCGGCACGACCTTCACCAAGCTGTCGAACGTCGGCCAGGCCGACACCATCGGCTTCGGCAAGGCGGCCACGGGCGCGTCGTACCAGACGCTCTACACGAGCGCCAGGATCGGCGGCGTCCGCGGTATCTTCCGCTCCACCGACAAGGGCGCGAGCTGGACCCGTATCAACGACGACGCCCACCAGTGGGGTTTCACCGGCGAGGCGATCACCGGTGACCCCCGGGTCTACGGGCGGGTGTACGTCTCGACGAACGGTCGGGGGGTCGTCTACGGCGACTCCTCCGACACCGGCGGCGGGGGCGGGGGCGGCACGGACCCGACTCCCACCCCGACGGGCGCCTGCACGGTGACGTACAAGGTCACCAACCAGTGGTCGGGCGGCTTCCAGGCGGACGTGTCCCTCGCCAACACGGGGACGAGCGCCTGGTCCGGCTGGTCGCTCGGCTGGTCCTTCGCGGACGGCCAGAAGATCACCCAGCTGTGGAACGCCGACTACACGCAGTCGGGTACGGCGGTGACCGCGAAGAACGTGAACTGGAACGCGAACGTGGCGACGGGCTCGTCGGTGAGCTTCGGGTTCACGGGCAGCTGGTCGGGGTCGAACACGAAACCGACCACCTTCAAACTGGGCGACCAGACCTGCACGGCGACCTGACCGACCTTCCCCAGGGGGCGCGTACCGACGCCGGTGCGCGCCCCTTTACGGATTCACCCCAGCGTGAGCGTATCTCGTTCTCGACATACGCTCGGCGCGCTGCCACACTGCCGCCATGGGCTCAATTCGCTTGACCAGCACAACACTTGACGTGATCACCGTGCTGCTGACGTCCACGCCCGACAACCCGGCCTGGGGCCTGCGCATCTGCCAGGAGGCGGGCCTGGGATCGGGAACCGTGTACCCCATCCTCGAACGGCTCCTCAAAGCCGGCTGGATCACCAGCCGACGCGAGGACGGCGAACACCCCGGCCGGCCCGCACGCACGTACTACGAGCTGACCGGGGCGGGCCGGACCAACGCCAACTCCGCCCTGGAGGCACGCGCCGCGCGGTACCCCGGGTTCTTCGGCATCGCTCCACAGGGGGGCTGACCATGCCTGCGCTGGCCCTTCTTTCGGCCGTGTTCGTTGTCGGAATCGAGCAGACCGTGCAGTGGAAGTACGGCGCTGCGGGGATCGTGGGTCTCCTGCTCCTGACGATCGGGATCAGGATGAAGGGGGACACGAGTCTCCTGGAAGCGCTGGGCGTGCCCTCCCGCACGGCGGGCGTCGCCGGGAGGATCGCCGGTCGACGGCGCGCCCACTACGTCGAGGAATGGGCCTCCGTCCTCGCCGGAGACCCGGAACACGGAGTGACGCTCTCCCCGGTCCGGCAGCTGCGCTTTGCGCTGGGGTTCGTTCGGGCCGCCGTACGTATGCGTCTCAGTGACATCCTCGGCGGCTTCTGGAAACCGATCGACTGGACGATCTCGACCAAGCAGCGGTCGAACGCCTTCGTCGCCTCCGGTGTCGGCCTCCAAGTGGTCGCGATCAGCATGCACGACGGCCTCTACGGGCTGTGCACCGACGGCCTCGAATGGACCGCCGCCGGTGGGATCGTCCTGTACAACGCGATCGGCCGGCTGCGCCGGGTACGAGGTATCGAGCTCGCGGCGGCGGACCAGCCGGACACAGAGGACGAGTGATCGCCCAACAGCGGTGGGAGCGGCCCTGCTTGGCCGCTCCCACCCGTCCGGCCGGAGGGTGCCCTACGGCGTGTACACCGCCGGTCGCGGCGCCGTCGCCATCCCGTCGCCGATGAAGAAGCTCGGGTGCGGCGGCTGGTTGTAGGCGGTGTTCTGCCAGGCCAGGGCCGTGCGGTACTGGGTGTCGTGGAGCAGTGTGGTGATCTTCGTGTTCGTCTCGTACGGCGTGGAGTAGATCCTGAGCGCCGTGTTGTCGGTCGTCGGCCAGACGACCTCCTCGCGCCAGTCGCCGAGGATGTCGCCGGACAGGGACGGCGTCGCCTTGGTGCTGTTGTTGGAGTGGACCGAGGAGCCCGTCAGCAGGCGGGTGTCGCCGGACGTGCCGTACTTGTCGATGTGGGTGCCGTCGAGGAGTTCGCGGACCGGGTCGCCGTCCCACCAGGACAGGAAGTTGATGCTGCCCGGCTTGCGGCTCGCCACCACCGTGCCCTTCGGATTGCGGACACCGTCCGCGTGGGAGGACCAGGACTCGGCGCCCGCGCTGCCGGCCCACACGTCGCCGGACACGCCGCGCCCGTTGTCGCCGTTGGCGGGCGTGGACCACAGGATCTGCCCGGTGCGCGCGTCGGCCATCCAGGAGGACGGCTTGGAGGAGTCCTCGTCGACCTTGAACTCCTCCAGGCCCGCCCGGGAGGGGTCGAGGTCGCCGACGTGCATGGCGTCGCCGTGCCCGTTCTTCGTGGTCCACAGCCCCGAGCCGTTGTCGTCCACGGCCATCGAG
The DNA here is from genome assembly GCF_052543295.1 of Streptomyces sp. SAS_270. NCBI lineage: Bacteria > Bacillati > Actinomycetota > Actinomycetes > Kitasatosporales > Streptomycetaceae > Streptomyces > Streptomyces sp. SAS_270. The sequence goes on along the minus strand of NZ_JBMNDS010000024.1, from coordinate 28,557 downwards.
CCGTACACGATCTCGTCCTTGCCGTCGCCGTCGACATCGGCCACCGACAACTGGTGGTCGCCCTGGCCGTCGTACCCCTTGCCGCTGTTCGTCGAGGAGTTGGTGTCGAACGTCCAGCGCCGGGTGAAGGCGCCGCCCCGCCAGTCCCATGCGGCGATCACGGTGCGCGTGTAGTAGCCGCGCGCCATGATCAGCGAGGGCCTTGCGCCGTCCAGGTAGGCGGTCCCGGCGAGGAACCGGTCGACTCGGTTGCCGTAGGAGTCGCCCCAGGACGAGACGGTGCCGCGGGCCGGAACGTAGTCGACGGTGCCCATCGCCTTGCCCGTCTGACCGTTGAACATGGTCAGGTACTCGGGTCCGGAGAGGACGTAGCCGCTGGAATTGCGGTAGTCGGCCGCGGAGTTGCCGATCACCGTGCCCTGGCCGTCCTTCGTGCCGTCGGCCGTCTTCATGGCGACCTCGGCCTTGCCGTCACCGTCGTAGTCGTAGACCTGGAACTGCGTGTAGTGCGCGCCCGAGCGGATGTTGCGGCCCAGGTCGATGCGCCACAGGCGGGTGCCGTCGAGCTTGACGCCGTCGAGGACCGTGTTGCCGGTGTAGCCGGACTGGGAGTTGTCCTTGGCGTTGGTGGGCTGCCACTTGAGGACGAAGTCGAGCTGTCCGTCGCCGTCGAGGTCGGCGACCGAGGCGTCGTTGGCCTCGTAGGTGTACGCGGCGCCGTCGGGGGTCGTGCCGCCCGCGGGCGGGGTGATCGGCACGTCCTTGTAGCCGCTGCGGAACTGGATCGCGTGCACCGAGTCGCCCTGCTCGGTGCCGTTCACGATCGCGCGGACCGTGTAGTCGGCCGAGTTGGGCGCACCGGAGTGGAAGTAGTTGGTGGAGCCGGTGACCGGGGCCGAGTTGACCTTCGTACCGGCGCGGTAGACGTTGAAGGAGACATCGCTCGGGTCGGTGCCGAGCCAGCGCCAGCTGATCAGGTTGCCGCTGTCGGTGCGGACGCTGACGACGCCCCGGTCGAGCTTCTCGACCTGCCGGGCGGTGGCGGCCTCGGCCGTGCCGGTGCCGGCGAGCGTGGTGAGGCCGGCGGCGACGAGGGCCGCGGCGGCGGTCATCGCCGAGAGGACGGCCCGGCGTCTGCGGCGTTGGTGCGGATGCGGGTGCTGCACGTGACGTACCTCCTGAGAGGACGGACGGGTTCCGCTCCCTCAGTCGCCGCCGCTCGCACGGGAGTTGCCGTATCTTTCGGCCAGTTCTGCCACCGTGGCGGCGATCATCGCGCGCAGCCGGGCCGGTTCGAGGATCTCGACGGCCGCGCCCAGGCCGAGGAACTCGCCGTGGGCGCGCTCGACGGACTCGATGGGCACCCTGGCCACGGTCCAGCCCTCCTCGTCCGCATGTCCGTCGACCCGCACCGCCCTGGGCAGCGTCGTCCCGGGCGCCAGCCTGACCAGGGCCTCGCCGCGGTACAGCCGGTCATGGAAGTCACGCTGGTACCGCGTCCAGTACGCGGCCAGATCGAAGCCGTCGGGGCGGGTGAACTCCTCGTCGGACGGGGCGAGTTCGAGGATCTGGTCGACGCGGAAGGTGCGCGGGCCGGGGCCCGCGACGACGTACCAGCGGCCCGCTTTCAGCACCAGTCCGTACGGTTCCAGACGGCGCTGCACATCGGTGGGTTCGGCCCAGCGGCGGTACAGGACGTGCAGCACGCGGCTGTTCCAGACCGCGTCGGCCACCGCCGGGAGGTACGGCGCCTCGGCGGCGTCCGCGTACCAGCCGGGCGCGTCCAGGTGGAAGCGGCCGCTGACCCGGTCGGCGTGCTCGCGCAGCTCGCGCGGGAGGGCGGCGCGCACCTTCAGCTGGGCGGCGGCAAGAACCGAACCGAGGCCGAGCTCGGCTGCGGGGCCGGGGGCGCCCGCGAGGAAGAGGGCCTCGGCCTCGTCGGTGGTGAGGCCGGTCAGCCTGGTGCGGTAGCCGTCGAGCAGCCGATAGCCGCCCGCGTGACCGGCGTCCCCGTACAGCGGCACGCCCGCCGCGCCCAGCGCCTCGACATCCCGGTAGACCGTGCGCACCGAGACCTCCAGCTCCGCGGCGAGCTCGGCGGCGGTCATCCTGCCGCGGGTCTGGAGCAGGAGCAGGATCGAGACGAGTCGCGCTGATTTCACGTTTCCACCCTGCCAGACTTCACTGACAGAAGGTGTCAGTGAAGCGGGCCTAGCTTCCCCGTATGGCCTTCACCGAGAAACTGCTGACCGTGCCACCGCCCATCGTGGTGGCCGGCCGGCGCATCAAGCGCTACCACGTCACCGCGGACCCGGCGGGCATCGCGCCCGAGGTGGAGAAGGCGGCGTACGCGATGCTGCCCGAGCTGCTTCCGGAGCCGGACGGCACCCCGCCCGCGACCTTCGTCGTGCTGCACCGCGGAGGCGACGACGGCGCCTACCTCAACGCGTACAGCTGGGTGTGGGACAACGTCCTGCACTTCCGGGGCGCGTCGGCGGGCCAGCCGGTGCTGGGCTGTCCGGACCGGGACCCCACCCACTTCATCGCCCCGGACCGCCCCTGGATCGGGTGTGTCTGGGAACTGCCGCCGATCCTGCACGAACGCGACGCCTGGGTGCGGCACATGCTCGCACCCCACACTCCCGACCTGGACGGATACATCGGGGACTCGCTCCCCGCCAAAACGACTGGAGACCGCACATGAGCACCGCGCACGACTTCGACTTCTTCCACGGCGAGTGGGACGTCCTCCACCGACGCCTGGTGGACTTCCTGGACGCCGACAGCGGGTGGGAGGAGTTCCCGGCCACCAGCCGCTGCTGGAGCCTGTTCGACGGTGCCGCGAACATCGACGAACTCGACGTACCCGTTCAGGGGTGGAAGGGACTGACCCTGCGCCTCTTCGACCGCGAGAGCCAGCAGTGGTCGCTGAACTGGTCGTCCAGCCGCAGCGGCAGGCTGTTCCCACCGGTGGTGGGCCGATTCGTGGGCACCGAGGGCGTGTTCCACGGCGACGACACCCACGACGGCAAGGACGTACGCGTGCGGTTCGTGTGGTCGGGGATCTCCGCCGGCACGGCCCGCTGGGAGCAGGCGTTCTCGGTGGACGGGGAGAAGATGTGGGTGACCAACTGGGTCATGGAGTTCACGCGGGCGGCTTCTGAAACGCCCTCAGCGTGAACTCCGGATCCGGGCGCGGGACTTCCTGATCGGGCAGCGCTTCGAGCCGCACCGCGAACTGCTCGGTCAGCCGCTCGCCCGGAGGCAGTTGGGTGTACCAGCCGCGACGCAGGTCCGCCGCCGTGCCGCGCGGGCTGCGCCCCTGGCCGTGGCCCCGGAAGCGGGCCTGTCCCACCGGGCTCAGCCCGTGCTCGACGGCGTACGCCTCGATGTGGTCGGCCCGGTCCTGCGCGGGGCGCCGCGGCCGCGGGGCGAGGACGGCGTCGATGTCGCTGCCGACGTCGTGGGCGGCGGCCTTGTCGACCGTGGTCACGTACACCCCGCCCGGGCGCAGCACCCGCGCGCACTCGGCGACCACGGCCTGGGCGTCGTCGGACCCGTCCACGAGATGCAGCAGCCACACACTGGTCACGGCGTCGAACACTCCGTCGGCAAACGGCAGTCGGCGGCTGTCGGCCAGCAGCACGGCGCCCGGCAGCCGGGCCGCGGCCATGTGCGCCATGGCGTACGCGGCGTCCGCGCCGGTCACCCGCAGCCCGCCCCGCGCGGTCGCGAGCCGTCGGGTCACGATCCCGGTGCCGCAGGCGACGTCGAGCAGGCTCCGTGTTCCCTCGGGCACCAGCCCCAGCACCGCGTCCGCGGCCGCGGCGGCCCGGGGCTCACCGCCGCGCGTGGCGTCGTAGGCGTCGGCTTCCTTGTCGTAGTCGAGCATGCGGGTCAGCTCGCGCCGTGCCCCGGTGCCAGTTCCGCCACCCGGCGGGCGAGCTCGAAGTCGCGCTCGGTGATACCGCCGACGGTGTGCGTGTTCACGGTCAGGGAGACGGTGTTGTAGCCGAGGGTCAGGTCGGAGTGGTGGTCGAGTTCCTCCTGCACCTGGGCGATGTGCACGACCATCGCGGTCGCGGCGAAATGGGAGGCGAGGCGGTAGGAACCGGCGATCCGGTCCCCGTCCAGCGACCAGCCCGGCAGCTCCGCCAGCCGGTCCTCGATCTCCTTCTGCGACAGCGGTTGGACCGGCATGCCTCGCTCCTCTCACACGGCTCACACAAGGGGGACGCGTCTCACACTGCCACAATCCCCCGAAGTCGGCGCCGTACGCCCCCGGCGGCCGCACACTACTGGAGGAACCGTGGCCCGGCTGCCGCGCCGGCCGACCGATACGGTCGTCGTATGAGCACTCTCGCCTCCGAGGCCGCCTCCCTTACTGCAGCCGCTCCCGGCAAGGGGGTCGGCCCGCTGCTGCGCGGCTGGCGCGAGCAGCGTCGCGTCAGCCAGCTGGAGCTGGCGCTGCGGGCCGGGTCGTCGGCCCGCCACATCAGTTTCATCGAGACGGGCCGCTCGCGCCCGAGCGAGGAGATGGTGCTGCGGCTGGCCGAGCACCTGGACGTGCCGGTCCGCGAGCGCAACGCGCTGCTCCTGGCGGCCGGTTACGCGCCGCACTACCCGGAGACCCCGCTCGACGACCCGTCGATGGACGCGCTGCGCCAGGGCATGGAGCGCCTGATCCAGGGCTACGAGCCCTACCCGGCGCTGGTGGTCGACGCCATGTACAACGTGCTCGCGGCCAATCGGGGCATCGCCATGCTCCTGGAGGGCATCCCGGAGTCCCTCCTGACATCCCCGCTGAACGCGATGCGCCTCACCCTGCACCCGGAGGGCCTCGCCCCGCGCATCCGCAACCACCGCGAATGGCGCGACCACCTCCTCGCGCAGATGGACCGCCAGATCGCCCTGCACCGCTCCGAGCCGCTGCGCGCGCTGTACGAGGAGGTCGCCGCGTATCCCGTCCCGGACCTCGACGCGGACGTCGAACTCACCGAGCCCGTCCCCTACTTCGCGCTCCCGATGCAGGTCGAGCACGAGGGCCGGGTCCTCTCCTTCATCTCGTCGATCTCCACCTTCAACACACCCATGGACGTGACGGTCGCGGAACTGGCCATCGAGACGTTCCTCCCGGCCGACCCCGCGACCGTCAAATACCTTCAGTCACTCGTGCCCTGACGGAACGATGGACATGTCACACTGCACGCATACTTCGGCGCGTGGGGAGGCGTGGCGTGAGTGAGCGGCGTGCCGCGCCCACCGTGGGGCAGGTGGTGCTCGGGAAGCGGCTGCAGGAGTTGCGGGAGACGGCCGGGCTGAGCCGGGACGAGGCGGCGCGGGTGCTGCGCGTGACCTCGGCGACCGTACGGCGGATGGAGACGGCCGACGTCGCGCTCAAGATCCCTTACGTGCAGATGCTGTTGAGCGCCTACGGCGTGCCCGAGGACGACGCGTCGGCGTTCGTGGCGCTCACCGAGGAGGCGAACCGGCCCGGCTGGTGGCAGCGGTTCCACGAGGTGCTGCCGGACTGGTTCAGCATGCACGTCAGCCTGGAGGGCGCGGCCCGCATGATCCGGTCGTACGAGCCGCACTTCGTGCCCGGGCTGCTGCAGACCGAGGAGTACGCGCGGGCGGTCCTGGAGGCCGGGACGGTCGGGGAGGCGGGCCCGGGAGCGGTCGAGGGACATGTGTCGCTGCGGATGGCCCGGCAGAAGCTGCTCTCGCGCGAACATCCCCCGCGTCTGTGGGTGGTCATGGACGAGACGGTGCTCAGGCGTCCGGTGAGCATCCGCGGCGCCGTCATGCGCGACCAGCTGGACCGGCTGCTGGAGGCCGCCGACAGCGACCACGTCACGCTCCAGGTCGCCGAGTACGCGCAGGGCCCGCACCCGGCGACGTACGCGCCCTTCTGCCTGTTCCGCTTCGCGGAGCCCGAACTGCCCGACATGGTCGTCAGCGAGTACCTGACCGGTGCGCTCTACCTCGACTCGCGCGCCGAGGTGGCCATGCACCTGGAGGTGCTCGACCACCTGACGGCCCGTGCCGCGTCCGCGCACGACACCAAGAGGATCCTCCGGAAGTACCGCGAGGACTGCCACGTCTAGGAGCATGTGCATGACCGAACGGGAAGCAGCGCCCGCCATCGACACCAGCCGGCCCCACCCCGCCCGGGTCTACGACTGGTGGCTGGGCGGCAAGGACAACTACCCCATCGACGAGGAGCTCGCGCGCCGGATCCTCGCCGTGGACGGCTCCGTGCTGCGCGGGGCGCGCGCCAACCGCCGGTTCATGCACCGTGCCGTCCGCACGGTCGCCGAGGCCGGGATCCGGCAGTTCCTGGACATCGGGACGGGCATCCCCACGGAGCCCAACCTGCACCAGGTGGCGCAGGACGTCGCGCCCGAGTGCAAGGTCGTGTACGCGGACAACGACCCGATCGTCCTGCGGCACGCCCAGGCGCTGCTGCAGGGGTCCGCCGAGGGCCGCACCGACTATGTGCACGCCGACGTCCGCGACCCCGACACCATCCTGCGGCTGGCCGCCGAGTCCCTGGACTTCGCCGAGCCGGTCGCCCTGTCGCTGGTGGCGCTGACGCACTACCTGGACGACGGCGTCCACGACCTGCTCCGCACGTACGTCGACGTGCTCGCGCCCGGCAGCTACCTGATCCTGTCGCAGGTCACCCCGGACCTCAGCCCGGAGGCCATCGAGAAGGCGGCCGAGAACTTCCGGCGCAGCGGCACCCCCTTCCACCCCCGGTCGGTCACCGAGTTCACGCGCTTCTTCGACGGCCTGGAGCTGCTCGGGCCCGGCGTCATCCCCGTCTTCGGCTGGCGGCCGGAGCCGGTGGACGTGGCGGCCCAGCTGGAGGGCATCGTGCCCGTGTACGCGGGCGTGGCCCGCAAGGCCTGACCCGGACGGGTGCCGTGAACGGGTGCGCTCCCGCGCCCGCCCGTAGGTTCGACCCACGGGCAAGCAAGGGAGCGCACCGTGGCCGACACCCCGGCACCCCCCAGCGAACCGGGCGCCGCCCTGCTCCGCGCCGGAAGGTTCTTCCGGCCCGGCACACCGGCGCCCGACCTGCACAGCATCGGCCTCACCGGCGGGCGCGAGGCGGACGCGTTCTACCGCGACCGCTGGAGCCACGACAAGGTCGTGAACTCCACTCACGGAGTGAACTGCACGGGCTCCTGCCGCTGGAAGGTGTACGTCAAGGACGGCATCATCACCTGGGAGACCCAGCAGACGGACTACCCGTCGGTGGGCCCCGACCGTCCCGAGTACGAGCCCCGCGGCTGCCCGCGCGGGGCGGCCTTCTCCTGGTACACGTACTCGCCGACCCGGGTCCGCTACCCGTACATCAGGGGCGTGCTCCTGGAGATGTACCGGGAGGCGCGCAACCGGCTCGGCGACCCGGTGCTCGCCTGGGCGGACCTGCAGAGCGACCCGGAGCGGCGGCGCCGCTACCAGCAGGCGCGCGGCAAGGGCGGACTGGTGCGGGCGAGCTGGGACGAGGCGGTCGAGATCGTCGCCGCGGCCCATGTCCACACCATCAAGGCGTACGGCCCCGACCGGATCGCGGGCTTCTCACCCATCCCGGCGATGTCGATGGTGTCGCACGCCGCCGGGGCGCGCTTCCACTCGCTCATCGGCGCCCCGATGCTCTCCTTCTACGACTGGTACGCGGACCTTCCGGTCGCCTCACCGCAGGTCTTCGGCGACCAGACCGACGTGCCGGAGTCGGGCGACTGGTGGGACGCCGCGTATCTGATGATGTGGGGCTCGAACGTCCCGGTGACCCGGACGCCGGACGCGCACTGGATGGCCGAGGCCCGCTACCGCGGCCAGAAGGTCGTGGTCGTCGCCCCCGACTACGCGGACAACGCCAAGTTCGCCGACGAGTGGCTGCATCCGCACCCGGGCACGGACGGCGCGCTGGCCCTGGCGATGGGGCACGTGATCCTCAAGGAGTTCTTCGTCGACCGCGAGACCCCGTTCTTCGCGGACTACGTGCGCAGGTTCACCGACCTGCCGTTCCTGGTGACCCTCACCGAGCGGGACGGCGCGTACGTCCCGGCCAAGTTCCTGCGCGCGTCCGATCTCGGCCAGGGCGGCGAGGGCGCGGAGTGGAAGACGGTCGTGCTGGACTCCGCGACCGGCCGCCCGGTGGTCCCCAACGGCTCGCTGGGCTTCCGCTGGACCGAATCGGGCAAGGGCAGGTGGAACCTCGAACTCGGCGCCGTACAACCGCGGTTGAGCCTGTACGGCAGTGACGGCGCCGCCGGGGTGGAGGTGCTCCTGCCGCGCTTCGACACGGAGGGCGGGGAGCACGGGCAGGGGCGCGGCGACATCCTGCGACGTGGGGTTCCGGCGACGCGTCCGGGCGGGGCGGACGGACCGCTGGTGACGACCGTCTTCGATCTGCTGCTCGCGCAGTACGGCGTGGGACGCGGCGGACTCCCGGGGCAGTGGCCCGCCTCCTACGACGACGCCGAGGCGCCCGGCACGCCCGCCTGGCAGCAGGTGCACACCTCCGTCCCCGCGGCCGCGTGCACGAAGATCGCCCGGGAGTTCGCGCGGACGGCGGAGAAGTCGCGGGGCCGCTGCATGATCCTGATGGGCGCCGGGACCAACCACTGGTTCCACTCCGAGACGATCTACCGCGCCTTCCTGGCCCTGCTTCAGCTCACCGGCTGCCAGGGCCGCAACGGCGGGGGCTGGGCGCACTACGTCGGGCAGGAGAAGTGCCGCCCGGTCACCGGCTGGGCGACGCTCGCGGGCGCCGGCGACTGGAGCCGGCCGCCACGGCAGATGATCGGCACCGCGTACTGGTTCCTCAACACCGACCAGTGGCGCTACGACCGCTTCGCCGCCGACGTGCTCGCCTCACCGCTGGGCGAGGGCCGCTTCGCGGGCATGACGGGCGCGGACTGTCTGGCCCTGTCGGCGCGGACGGGATGGATGCCGTCGTACCCGACGTTCGACCGCAACCCCCTGGAGCTGGGCGAGGCGTTCGGCGACCCCGTCGCCAAGGTGGTGGCCGAACTCCGGGCGGGGACACTGAAGTTCGCGTGCGAGGACCCGGACGCACCGGAGAACTGGCCACGGGTGCTGACCCTGTGGCGGGCCAATCTGCTCGGCTCCTCGGCGAAGGGCGCGGAGTACTTCACCAAGCATCTCCTCGGCACCCACTCGTCGCTGCGCGCCGAGGAGGCGGAACCCGAGGTGCGCCCGCGCGACGTGACCTGGCGGGAGGAGGCGCCCGAGGGCAAGCTCGACCTGCTGCTGTCGCTGGACTTCCGGCAGACCTCCTCGACGCTACTGTCGGACGTCGTCCTGCCGGCCGCCACCTGGTACGAGAAGCACGATCTGTCGACCACGGACATGCACCCCTACGTGCACTCCTTCACCCCGGCCGTCGATCCGCCGTGGCAGGCGCGCACCGACTTCGACACCTTCAAGGCGCTGGCCGAGCGGCTGAGCGAACTCGCCGTCGGGCACCTCGGGGTCCGCAAGGACCTCGTCGCCACCGCCCTGCAGCACGACACTCCGGGCGAGATCGCGCAGCCCGGCGGTGTCGTCCTGGACTGGAAGCGGGGCGACTGCGCGCCCGTGCCCGGCACAACGCTGCCGAACCTGACGGTGGTCGAGCGGGACTACACGGCGATCGGGGCGAAGTTCGCGGCGCTCGGTCCGCTGGTGGAAAAGCTCGGGCTGCCTGCCAAGGGGATCGCGCTGCGGCCCGACGTGGAGGTCGATTCCCTCCGTGAGCGCAACGGTGCGGTGCGCGGCGGTCCCGCCGACGGGCGTCCGGCGCTCGACACCGCGGTGAAGGCCGCCAACACCATCCTCGCCCTGTCGGGCACCACCAACGGGCGCCTGGCGACGCAGGGTTTCCGCACCCTGGAGGAGCGCACCGGGCAGGAGATGGCCCACCTGGCCGCCGAGCACGAGGGCAAGCTGGTCACGTACGCGGACACGCAGGCCGCGCCGGTGCCGGTGATCACCTCTCCGGAGTGGTCGGGCAGCGAGTCGGGCGGGCGCCGCTACACCGCGTTCACCCTCAACACCGAGCACCTCAAGCCCTGGCACACGCTCACCGGGCGCCAGCACTTCTTCCTCGACCACGACTGGATCCATGAACTGGGCGAGGCGCTGCCCGTCTACCGGCCGCCGCTCGACATGAACAGACTCTTCGGCGAACCGCGCCTCGGACCGGACGGGCAACGGGAGGTGACGGTCCGTTACCTGACCCCGCACAACAAGTGGTCCATCCACTCCGAGTACCAGGACAACCTGTTCATGCTGTCGCTGTCCCGCGGAGGGCAGAACATCTGGATGTCCCCCGAGGACGCGGACGCGATCAAGGTGAGGGACAACGACTGGATCGAGGCGGTCAACCGCAACGGCGTGGTGGTCGCCCGGGCGGTCGTCTCGCACCGGATGCCCGCGGGCACGGTCTACATGCACCACGCCCAGGAGCGCACGGTGAACGTCCCGAAGGCGGAGACGACCGGAATGCGCGGCGGCATCCACAACTCGCTGACCCGGCTCATCCTCAAACCGTCCCATCTCATCGGCGGCTACGCCCAGTTGTCGTGGGCGTTCAACTACCTGGGCCCGACGGGCAACCAGCGCGACGAGGTGACGGTCATCCGCCGCCGCTCGCAGGAGGTGGAGTACTGATGCGCCCGATGGCCCAGATCGCCATGGTCATGAACCTCGACAAGTGCATCGGCTGCCATACCTGTTCAGTGACCTGCAAGCAGGCGTGGACCAACCGCAGCGGCATGGAATACGTCTGGTTCAACAACGTCGAGACCCGGCCCGGCCAGGGCTATCCGCGCCGCTACGAGGACCAGGAGAAATGGCGCGGCGGCTGGGAGCTGAACAAGCGGGGTGCCCTGAAGCTCAAGGGCGGCGGGCGCTTCCGCAAGCTCGCCGGGATCTTCTCCAACCCCAAGCTGCCGGAGATCAAGGACTACTACGAGCCCTGGACGTACGACTACAAGAACCTCACCGACGCCCCGCTCGGCGACGACTTCCCGGTGGCACGACCCGTCTCGCAGCTCACCGGAAAGCCGATGAAGATCGAGTGGTCCTCGAACTGGGACGACAACCTGGCGGGCGCCCCCGAGCACGGCGACCTCGACCCCATGGTCGAGCGAACGCGCAGACAGGCCGCCGACAAGGTGAAGTTCGCGTTCGAGCAGACCTTCATGTTCTACCTGCCGCGGATCTGCGAGCACTGCCTCAACCCGGCGTGCGTGGCGTCCTGCCCCTCCGGCGCGATGTACAAGCGGGCCGAGGACGGCATCGTGCTGGTCGACCAGGACGCCTGCCGCGGCTGGCGGATGTGCGTGACCGGATGCCCGTACAAGAAGGTCTACTTCAACCACCGCACCGGCAAGGCCGAGAAGTGCACGCTGTGCTATCCACGCCTGGAGGTGGGCCTGCCCACCGTCTGCTCGGAGACCTGCGTGGGCCGGCTGCGCTATCTCGGTGTCATCCTCTACGACGCCGACAAGGTGACCGCGGCCGCCGCCACACCCGGTGAACAGGACCTGTACGAGGCACAGTTGGGCGTCTTCCTCGACCCCGAGGACCACGCCGTCCAGCGGGCGGCCGAGGAGGCCGGGATCCCGCACGACTGGATGGAGGCGGCACGCCGCTCCCCCGTGCACGCGCTGATCAGCAAGTACAAGGTGGCGCTGCCGCTGCATCCCGAGTACCGCACGATGCCCATGGTCTGGTACATCCCGCCGCTGTCGCCGGTGGTGGACGCGCTGACGGAGACCGGGTTCGACGGCGAGGACGCGGAGAACCTGTTCGGCGCGATCGACGCCCTGCGCATTCCGCTGGAGTACCTGGCGGAGCTGTTCACCGCGGGTGACGTGGAGCCGGTCCGCGACTGTCTCACCAAGCTCGCCGCGATGCGCTCCCACATGCGGGCGATCAACCTCGGCGATCCGCCCGACCCGGCGATCGCGGCCTCGGTCGGCATGGACGCCGCGGAGGTCGAGGCGATGTACCGGCTGCTGGCCATCGCCAAGTACGAGGACCGGTACGTGATTCCGACGGCCGCCGTCGGCGACGCCCGGCGACTGGAGGAGTCCGCGCTGCCCGACGAGTGCAGCCTCGACCACGAAGGCGGGCCCGGCATGGGCGGCGACGGGCCCTTCGGTCAGGACTCGGGGCGCCGACAGCTGCCGCTGGTGTCCGTCGAGACCTTTCACGCGCTGCGCGAGCGCCAGACGAAGGAGAACGGCTGATGCACCCCGACGTCCTCTTCCAGGCCGCCGCGCACTGCCTCGTCTACCCGGACGAGGAGTTCCGCGCCCGGCTGCCCCTGCTGCGCCGAGCAGCCCCGGAACTGCGGGAGTTCCTCGACCACGCGGACGCGCAGAAACCTTCGGACCTCGCCGCGCACTACGTCCAGGTCTTCGACTTCAAGAACCGGCACAGCCTCTATCTGAGCTGGTGGCGCGACGGCGACACCCGGCGCCGTGGGATGGCGCTGGTCCGCTTCAAGGAGGTGTACCGGGCGCACGGCCTGGAGTTCACCGGCGAGGAGCTGCCGGACTTCCTGCCGGCCGTCCTGGAGTTCTGCGCGCAGAGCGGCGACCAGAGCCTCCTGCTGGAGCACCGCGGCGGCCTCGAACTGCTGCGGCTCGCGCTGACCGACTTCAGGACGCCGTACGCCGGCGTCCTGGACGTGGTGTGCGGGGCGTTGCCCGGTCCGTCCCCGAAGGACCGCGCCGAGGCACTGGCGCTGGCCCGCAGCGGCCCGCCCCGTGAGGACGTGGGCCTGGAACCCTTCGCCCTGACGGGAGACCGGCCGTGAGCACACTGCTGTGGGGCGCCCTGCCGTACGTCGCCCTCGCCCTGCTCGTCGCGGGCCTCGTCTGGCGCCGCCGCTACGACAAGTTCGGCTGGACCACCCGCTCCTCGCAGATCTACGAGTCGAGGCTGCTGAACATCGCCTCGCCCGCCTTCCACTACGGTCTCCTCTTCGTGCTCGCCGGCCACCTGGTCGGCCTGTTCGTCCCCGAGTCGTGGACCCGCTCCCTCGGTGTCGGCGAGCACGCCTACCATCTGCTGTCGCTGTACGGCGGCACGGCGGCCGGTGTCCTCACGGTGCTCGGCATCGGGCTGCTCGTCTACCGCAGGCGGACCAACTCGCCGGTGTTCCGGGCGACGACGGTCAACGACAAGCTCATGTACGTGGTGCTGGTGGGCGCGATCGTGATGGGCATGGTCGCCAAGCTCACACACGCCTCCGGTGACGGCTACAACTACCGTGACTCCATCGCCCCTTGGGCCCGCAGCCTCTTTCGGCTCAGTCCGAGGACGGAGCTGATGGACGGCGTGCCCGTGCTCTACCAGGTGCACATGGTGATCGGCATGGCGCTGATCGCGCTGGTGCCGTACACGCGTCTGGTGCACATGTTCAGCGCGCCCGTGCAGTACCTGTTCCGGCCGTACGTGGTCTACCGCAGCCGCGACCCGAAGCAGCTCGGGCCGCGGCCGGAGCGGCGGGGCTGGGAACGGACCGGGTCCTAGGCCGCCCCGCCCTTCGCGTCCTTGTCGTCGTCGACGATCTCCGCGTCGACGACGCCCTCCTCGTCCTGCGGGGTGGCGGCCGGCTCGTCCTGCGGTGCGGTGTGCTGCCCGGCGTCCGCCGTGGGTGACTGCTGTGCCTGGGCGTACATCTCCTGGCCCATCCGCTGGCTGACGGAGAGCAGCTTGTCGACGCCGGTGCGCAGGGCGGGTGTCTCGGCGTTCTGCTCCAGGAGCGTCTTCAGCCCGGCGACGACGGACTCGACCTCGCTCTTAGTCTCCGGTGCGACCTTGTCGCCGTTCTCGCGGACGAACTTCTCGGTCTGGTAGACGAGTTGCTCGGCCTGGTTGCGGGTCTCGGCCGCCTCGCGGCGTTTGCGGTCCTCGTCCGCGTACTGCTCGGCCTCCCGCATCATGCGGTCGATGTCGTCCTTCGGCAGCGCCGAGCCGCCAGTGACGGTCATCTTCTGCTCGCGTCCGGTCGCGAGGTCCTTCGCCGAGACATGCATGATCCCGTTGGCGTCGATGTCGAAGGCGACCTCGATCTGCGGCACCCCGCGCGCGGCGGGCGGCAGCCCGGTGAGGTCGAAGACGCCGAGCTTCTTGTTGTACGCGGCGATCTCGCGCTCGCCCTGGTAGACCTGGATGCCGACGGAGGGCTGGTTGTCGGTGGCCGTCGTGAAGATCTCCGAACGCCGGGTCGGGATCGTCGTGTTGCGTTCGATGAGCTTCGTCATGATGCCGCCCTTGGTCTCGATGCCCAGGGACAGCGGGGTGACGTCGAGCAGCAGGACGTCCTTCACGTCTCCGCGGATGACACCCGCCTGGAGGGCCGCGCCGACGGCCACGACCTCGTCCGGGTTCACGCCCTTGTGCGGGTCCTTGCCGGTGAGTTCCTTCACCAGTTCGGTGACGGCGGGCATCCGGGTGGAGCCGCCGACCAGGATCACATGGTCGATGTCGGAGAGCTTCACGCCCGCGTCCTTGACCGCCTGGTGGAAGGGGGTCTTGCAGCGGTCGAGCAAGTCGTGGGTCAGCTCCTGGAACTGAGCTCGCGTCAGCTTCTCGTCCAGGTGCAGCGGGCCCTCGGCGGTGGCGGTGATGTAGGGCAGGTTGACGGTGGTCTCGGAGGAGCTGGACAGCTCGATCTTCGCCTTCTCGGCGCCCTCGCGCAGCCGCTGCACCGCCATCTTGTCGCCCGCGAGGTCGATGCCGTACGAGCCCTTGAAGCCCTTCACGAGGTGGTCGACGATCCGCTGGTCCCAGTCGTCGCCGCCGAGTTGCGTGTCGCCGTTGGTCGCCTTGACCTCGATGACACCGTCGCCGATCTCCAGGAGCGAGACGTCGAACGTGCCGCCGCCCAGGTCGAAGACGAGCACGGTCTGCTCCTCGCCGCGGTCGAGGCCGTAGGCGAGGGCGGCGGCCGTCGGCTCGTTGATGATCCTGAGGACCTTCAGGCCCGCGATCTCGCCGGCCTCCTTGGTGGCCTGGCGCTGGGCGTCGTCGAAGTAGGCGGGCACGGTGATCACGGCGTCCGTGACGTCCTCGCCGAGGTACGACTCGGCGTCCCGCTTGAGCTTCTGCAGCACCCGCGCCGACAGTTCCTGAGCGCGGTAGCGCGTGCCGTCGACCGAGCCCTCCTCGGGGAAGCGCCAGGGCCCGTCGCCCATGTGGCGCTTGACGGACCGGGCGGTGCGCTCGATGTTCGTGACGGCCTGCCGTTTGGCGACCTCACCGACGAGGACCTCGCCGTTCTTGGCGAAGGCGACCACGGAGGGTGTGGTGCGCGCGCCCTCGGCGTTGGCGACGACGGTGGGGTCACCGCCTTCCAGGACCGCCACCACCGAGTTCGTGGTCCCGAGATCGATCCCGACCGCACGTGCCATGTCCGTCCCCTTCCGCCAGGGCTCTTCCCGCTCTCCAGCACAAAACGTGCGTTCCTGCTTGTCAATGGGACGGGTGCCCCCGGCGGGCCCGGACATGACGATGCCGCGCCCTTTCCGCGGGGCGCGGCACCGGATCGCCTACGGGCGTCAGACCAGCTCGGCCGTGAGGGTGATCGTCGTGCCGGTGAGCGCCTGGCTCACCGGGCAGTTCTTCTTGGCGTCCTCGGCCGCCGCCTGGAAGGCGTCCGCGTCCAGGCCGGGGACCTCGCCGCGCACGGTGAGGTGGATGCCGGTGATGCCCTCGCCGGGCTGGAAGGTGACGTCGGCCTTCGTCTCCAGCCTGGTCGGCGGGTTGCCCGCACCGGTCAGGCCGTGCGACAGGGCCATGGAGTAGCAGCTGGAGTGGGCGCCCGCGATCAGCTCCTCGGGGCTGGTCTTGCCGTTCGCCGCCTCGGCTCGCGAGGGCCACGAGACCGGCTGCGACCCGATGCCGGAGGAGTCGAAGGTGACGGTTCCGCTGCCCTTGAGGAGCTCGCCTTCCCAGACCGTGTGTGCGGTGCGCGTGGTAGCCACGATGTATCCCTTCGGTATGAGCCCGTTGACCGGGTCCGTGGTCCCATCCGATCACACCTTGCCTCAGCGCACCCGGAAGACGGGTCCACGCGCGGTGAAGGGCAGCCGTGCGCCCTGCGGGATCAGATAGGCGTGCTCGCGCCGTACCCGCAGCACATCGCAGTCACCGTCCGTGATCACCAGCAGGGGTGCGCCGCGCGGGAAGTCGTCGGCGCGGAGCAGCAGGTCGATGCCGGGCTGCAGGACGGTGCCGCCGCGCCCGTGCACCCGCACGCGTCCGGCGATCTCGGTGACCGGCAGATAGCCCGCGTCGTGCGGCGCGGCGTCGCAGAAGACGACGCGCGCGGCCGGGACGTCACGTGCCTCGGCGTACGAGGCGATGGCGCCCAGCGCCTTGCCGAGCAGGACCCGGCCCATGGAGCCGGAGGTGTCGAGGACGACGCCGAACGTGCAGCGGGCGATCTCCTCGGGCGGGAAGTACCGTCCGGCGCGCGGGATGCCCGGGGTGGAGGACTGCCTGCGGGACGGGCGCGCGTACGTCCGCACCGGCTCCGGGCGGGGCACGAACTCGTCGAACCAACGCGCGAGTTGGGCGTCCCACGGCACGGGCGGGTGGGCGAGGGCGCGGATCTCCTCGATCAGCCCGGCGGGCAGCAGGCCGCGGTCCTGGCGGGAGTGCAGCTCCTGTCCCTGGACCAGGCCGCGCCGGTAGAACTCGTCGAGGTCGACGTATCCGGCCGGGGCGCGGCTGTGCGGCAGGGGTTCGCCGAGAATGTCGCCGCGGCCCTTGCCGCGCAGGGTGGCGAGACGGCGCTGCCGGCGCAGGTCACCGGCGATGCGGTCGTAGACCTCCTCGGTGGACAGACCGCTCAACTCGGGGTCGTACAGCAGCCCTTCGGGCATCTCGCCGACTCGCATCTCGCGCAGCCAGCCGTTGATCACGTAGTCGGCTGCGACGTTGAAGAGGAAGGGGTCACGGTGGCCGCGGCGCTCGCTGTGCCGCAGCGCGGCGTGCAGCATCTCGTGGCCGAGGATGAACCGCCACTCCTCGTCGGTGTGGCTCAGCAGCGGGTTGACGTAGATCTCCCCCGCCTCGGCGTTGACGGCGGCCACGGCGATGTCGTGGGCGCGGGCGAGTTCGGCGTCGGCGACCAGTGTCATGCCGGCCGCGATGCCGCCGAGCAGCGGGTAGGAGGACACGAACCAGCTCAGGGCGCGCTCCCAGGGGCGCAACTGCGTTCGGGCGCCCTTGAGTTCCTCGCGGCGGCCGCCCGCGACGTCCATGGCGGCCGAGACGGTGCGGGTGAGGGCGTGCGCGAAGACGGTCTGCCAGTCCTTGACCGGCCCGAGGTACTCCTGCCACGGCTCCAGGAGCTGGTCGGTCGAGGTGCCGCCGGCGCCGCAGTGCTCGTACTCGGGCGGGATGCCGTCGCGCCGCCAGCGCGCGGCCAGTTGCTCCTCGTCGCCGCCGGGGAAGGCGAGCGGCAGCCCGTCCGGCGGGCGCCCGACCGGGAAGGTCTGCTGGAAGCGGTGGACGACGACGCAGCGGGCGGCGAGTTCGAAGCGGTCGGGCTGCGTGCGGCGCCCCTTCGCCGCCGGGACGTGTCCGAAGCCGAGGTGGAGCAGGCAGTGCGCCAACGCCCAGGCCCACTCGGCGGGTTCGGCCCGGCGGGTGGGGTGGACATGCACCCAGCCGTCGGAGTCGACGCACGCCCAGCCGTTCGGGGGCGCCGTTTTGCAGCTGTTGCGGCAGAAGGAGGCTTCCAGGGCGTCGAGGGCGGGGTTGCCGTGCACCATGGCAAGTCCCTTGAGGTAGGCCTCCGTTGCCGGGTCGGGCTTGGCCTCCTGCTTGCCGTGCTTCGTACGGCTCACTGGCGGGCTTCCACCAGGCGCGGCATGTCGCGGGCGGCCTCGATCAGGAACCAGGCGGGCAGCACCGGGTTGCCGTCGGGGTCGTCCGCGATGACGGTCTGGGCGACCTCGACGGAGATCTCGGCGAGCTGCACCAGCAGCGACTTGGCGCGGTACGCGGTCTGCCGCACGGACGGCGAGGCGTGCTCCTTGGCGGCGGGCAGCTCCTTGACCAGGCGGCCGCGGAAGGACTCGGCGAGGTAGTAGAGCAGGTCGCGGTCCTGGACGCGGTGCGGCCAGCGAGCGTCGCCCTTGAGGATGGCCTCGATGCCGTACTGGCTGCGGACGATCTTGACGTAGCCGCAGAAGGCCACGGCGTGCGCCGGGGTCAGCGTGCCGTGCGCGATCACCTTCAGGGTCGCCTCGTCGAGGGTCGGTCCGAAGGAGTGCAGCGCGTCGGAGAGCATGTGCCAGGAGCGCGGCGTGGAGAAGGGCTCCTCCGTCTTGGGCGGCTTCGACCAGAGGTGGTGGGGGCGGTCGGTGAGGTAGTCGGTGATCCAGGGGTGGATGCCGTTGCCCCCGGCCCAGGCCAGCCAGTCGGTCGGCGAGGCCTCCAGGTGGACGTGGGCGAGACGGTTGACCAGCGCCGAGGCGATCGGGCGCGCCAGCGCGTTGTCCGTCGCGCGGTTGCCGGCGCCGATCACGATCGAGCCGTGCGGCAGCTCGTAGTTGCCGATGCGGCGGTCCAGGATCAGCGAGTAGAACGCCTTCTGCACATCCGGGGTCGCCGCGTTCAGCTCGTCCAGGAACAGGCAGTACGGCTCGTCGCGGGCGATCGCCTCGGGCGGGCAGAACACCGAGCGCCCGTCGCGGATCTGCGGGACGCCGATGAGGTCCTCGGGAGCCAGCTGCGTCCCGAGCAGGCTCACGCACTCCAGGCCCAGCGACTCGGCGAACTCCCTGACCAGGGAGGACTTTCCGATGCCGGGGGCGCCCCAGAGGAAGACCGGCCGCACGGTCGCGAGACCGAGCAGCAGCTCCGGTATACGGGCGGGGGTGACGGTGACGGCAGCCTGCAAGGCAGGGGCTCCTTGGGAGTGTTCGCAGTGTTCGAGAAGGCCGCGCGGGTGCGCGGGGCCGGTGCGAACAGTGTGTGCGTCACGATCGGCGGGCGCAGCTGATTTTCGGGCGGCCCCTCCTCAGGCAGCCCGCTCGCTCTCGTCCGGGAGCTGCGGCGCCAGCGGCACCTGGGGTCCGTCGCACTCGCGCAGCCACCGCCGCAGCACCCGGTGCACCTGCTCCGCTCCGGCCAGTTCGGCGCCGTCCTCGACGGGCGCGGAGAAGGCCACCGGGGAGAGCAGGAAGGGGCGCCCCTGCGCCCCGCCGAGCCCGCCGTGCGAGCCGATCTGCTCCTCGAAGGCGAGGACTTCGCCCTCCGCCGGGTCGTACCAGGAGTTGACCATGATGTCGGCGGTGTGCGGGAAGCCGTGCGTGCGGCGTACGGCGTCGGCGGCGCCCGGCCCGAAGTCGGCGAGCGGGCCCGGGTGTTCGTCGCTCGCCTCGTCCACCGGCACCTCCGCTCCGTTCGCACCGAGGACGAGCCCGCCGTGCTCCTCGCTGCGCACGAGGACGAAGCCGACGCCGGGGTGGTTGGCGAGCGTGGTCAGCAGCGCGGGGTGGCGCCGGTCGATCTCCTCGCGGCTCATCCGGTGCGGCACGTCGGGGAAGGAGACGAGCCCGAGGTTGCCGGAGGCCAGCACGATGGGCTCCGAGTTGCGGCGGGAGGGGCGGTGGTGTTCGCCGCCCTCCTCGACAGGCCTGCGCAGCGCGGCCCGTACCGCGGCGCGGGCCTCGGCGCCGCTGTGGGTGCGCCGCACCCGGCGCGGCACGGGCAGACCGCAGCCCGCGCGGACCAGGTTGCCGAGGGTCAGTCCGTAGCGGGTCAGGAAGGTCTCGCCGGGGCTCTGCCCGTGGTCGGAGAGCACCACGATCCGGTACGCGCGCGGGGCGTGCTCGGCGACCTTCGCGATCAGTGCCAGCGACCGGTCGAGCCGTTCGAGGACCTTCTCGGTGTCCCGGCCGCGCGGCCCGGAGTGGTGCGCCACCTCGTCGTAGGCGACCAGGTCGGCGTAGACGGCGTTGCGTCCAGCGAGCATGTCCCCGATCACCGCGGCGACGACGACGTCCCGCTCGACGACGGTCGCGAAGGCCCTGATGAAGGGGTAGAGGCCGCCGCGTTTGATGCGCGGCCGCTGTCTGCCGAGCCGGGAGCGGGTGGACTGGCCGATCTCCCGGAAGACCTCCGCGACGAAGGACATGGCCGTGCGCACGGCGTTGGCGGGGTCGGAGAAGTACGCGAAGTAGCCCGCCCGGGAGCGGTTCTCCCGGCCCCTGCGCGCGGCGATGGAGAGCACCAGGGCGAGTTGGTCGGCGCCGCCGCTGAAGAGGTTGCCGCGGCTGGCGCCGTCGACGGTGAGCAGGCCGCCGTCGCCGGTGTGCTCGATGGCCCGGCGCTGCAGTTCGGCTGCGCTGGTGGGGCGGTTGCAGACCATGACCTCCCGGGTGTCCTTCTCGTACCAGCGGAAGGCGGGGATGTCGTGGTTGGTGCCGTGCAGGATGCCGAGCTGGCTCGCGCCGGTCTGGCTGGACCAGTCGGTGCGCCAGGGGGTGAGCCGGTGGGTCGGCCCCCGGCCGCCGTCGCGCCCCGCCTCCAGCCAGCCCGCCACGGTCGGCATCAGCCCCTTGGCCACGGCCTCCTCCAGGACGTCGTGGCCGACGCCGTCGAGCTGGAGGAAGACGGCGCCCGGCGTCGCGGGGCCGGGCCGCCCGGCGTCGCGTCTGCGCCGCCGGTCCGCGAGCCGGTACAGCCTGCGCCGGTAGGCGTCGTCGTCCCGTACGGCCAGGGCGGCGCCGGTGGCCGAGGCGACGGCGGACATGACGGCGGCGACCACGACGGCGGTCTCGGGGGCGGCCTCACCGCGGCCGGACGGGTTGACGCGCAGGGCGATCAGCAGGAGGGAGCCGTTGAGGAAGAACACGAGCAGTCCGAGCACCAGGGCCGGTACGAGGAGCAGGGCCCGGACGAGGAGCGGCCACACCAGGGAGGACAGCAGACCGAAGACACCCGCGCCGGCCGCCGCCGTGACGGCGATGCGGGTGGCGCTGTCGCCGGCGTCGGACTGGATCTGGAAGTCGGGCAGCGCGCCGGCGAGGACGAGCATCGTGACCGTGGACACCGCCCACACGGCGATGCTCCGCCACACCCCGCTCAGAATCGTCCCCCACCGCGTTCCGCCCACGCCCCGCACACCTCTCGTCCCGGCCCGTCCGGCCTGCTCCCACCCTGTCACAACGGGTGGGCGAGGCCCTTCGTCACCGGGGCGGCACGGGAGCTCAGCGGCCGTCGTAGCCCGCGGTCGGCATCGACAGACGGCGGTGGACGCGGGCCTTCATCTGGGCGTCGTACGAGGGTTCCGCGGAGCCGACCGTCTCGATCCGTACGCCGCGGCGTACGCACTCGGCGGTGAACTCGTCGACGGAGGCGAGGGCGCGCTCCAGGACCCGTCGGCTGGGCGCGACGAACAGGTCGACGAGACCCGCCTCGACGTCGTTCCACAGGGCGCAGTGGTCGGGGCGCAGGCCCCGGACGAGGAGTTCCCGGGTGATCACGTAGCCGCGCTCGGCGGCCCAGCGGGCGCACATCGCGTGCTGGCTGCGGGAGTCGACGAGGAAGGGGTCGGCGTCGAGCTCCTCCAGCGGCGTCAGGCTGGCGATCGCCGTGACGCGCACCGGTGGGACTCCCTCCGCTTCGACCGTGGCCGAGAAGTCGGCGCTGTGCATGCCGGAGGCACTCCGCACGTTTCCCATGGCGTCCCCCTCACCTCCGGGTTTCGCCGCCGACCCTACTCCTGCCCGTAGGCTCGGGGGGAGTCGCGCGAAGGAGGCAAAGAGGTGCCGGTGGAGATCACCTGGTGGGGTCACGCCACCTGCACGGTCGAGGACTCCGGCACGCGCGTGCTGACGGACCCGCTCTTCGCGCGCCGGCTCGCGCATCTGCGCCGGCGCCGGGGGGCGCCGCCCCCGCCCGAGGCCGCGGTCGCCGATGTCGCCCTCGTCTCGCATCTGCACGCCGACCATCTGCATCTGCCGTCACTGGCACAGCTCGCTCCGGGCACCCGGGTACTGGTGCCGCGCGGGGCCCTGCGCGCGGTGCCGGGGCTGCGCCGGCTGGAGCATCTCCGGTTCACCGAGGTGGCGCCCGGGGACCGGACACACGTCGGTGACCTGGTCGTACGCACCGTGTCGGCGCGGCACGACGGGCGACGGCTGCCGGTCGGACCGCACCGTTCACCCGCCCTCGGGTACGTCGTCGAGGGCGAGGCGCGCACGTACTTCGCCGGAGACACCGGGCTGTTCGAGTCGATGGCCGAGGAGGTCGGGACCGTCGACGTGGCACTGCTGCCGGTGGGCGGGTGGGGGCCCTACCTCGGCGAGGGACACCTCGACGCGGGCCGCGCCGCGCAGGCGCTCGCCCGACTCGCGCCGGCCGTCGCCGTGCCGGTGCACTACGGCACGTTCTGGCCGATCGGCATGGACGCCGTGCGCCCCCACGAATTCCACGCGCCGGGCGACGAGTTCGTGCGCCTGGCCGCCGAACACGCCCCGGAGGTCACCGTCCACCGCCTCGCGCATGGTGAGACGGCCCGTCCGGAGGCCGCCCGGTGAATCTTCTGGCCGCCGCCGGGGCGAGTGTGTCGCCGGAGTCGACTCAGCAGGCGATCGGGTATCCGACGTTGTTCGTGCTGGTGCTGATCGGGGCGCTGGTGCCCGTCGTGCCGACGGGGGCGCTGGTCAGTTCGGCGGCGGTGGTGGCGTTTCACCAGACGGCGCCGTTCTCTCTGCTGCTCGTCTTTGCGACCGCTTCGCTCGCCGCGTTCCTCGGGGATGTCACCCTGTACTGGCTGGGGAAGCGCGGGATGCGGTCCAGGAACGGCTCGCGCTGGCTGGAGAGGCTTCGCGACCGGGCGCCCGAGGACCGGCTCACCCAGGCGCAGGACAAGCTGCGCGACCACGGCGTCGCCGTTCTCGTGCTGTCCCGGCTCGTGCCCGCGGGCCGTATCCCGGTCATGCTGGCCTGTCTGATGGCAAGGATGCCGCTGCGCACCTTCGCCCGCGGCGACGTCCCCGCCTGTCTGGCCTGGGCCGTGACCTACCAGCTCATCGGCATCCTCGGCGGCTCCCTCTTCGAGGAGCCGTGGGAGGGCGTGGTCGCGGCCGTGGCGCTGACCCTGGCGATCAGCATCGCGCCGAGCGTGTGGCGCAGGGTGCGCAGGCCGGCCGCGTAGGAGCCCGGAACACCTCACTCCAGAATCCGTGACGCTCCCACCGGCAGGTCCCACAGGTCCTCGCGGGCGAGCCCCGCCTTCTCCCAGGCGGCCCGCACCCGGATCAGCGGTTCCAGCACGGGCTCGGCGGAGAGCACGAACGTGGCCCAGTGCATGGGGGCCATCCGGTGGGCGCCGAGGTCCTGCGCGGCGCGGACCGCCTCCTCGGGGTCGCAGTGCACGTCGCTGAGCCACCAGCGCGGGTCGTACGCGCCGATCGGCAGCAGCGCCAGGTCGATCCCCGGGTACCGGCGGCCGATGCGCGAGAACCAGTGGCCGTAGCCCGTGTCGCCCGCGAAGTACACCCGTTGTCCGTCGCGCGCGGTCAGCACCCAGCCGCCCCACAGCGTGCGGCAGGTGTCGAGGAGGCCCCGCTTGGACCAGTGGTGCGCGGGAACGAAGTCCAGGCGTACGCCGTCCAGTTCGGCCCCCTCCCACCAGTCCAGCTCGGTGACCCGGGTGAAGCGGCGCCGCCGGAACCAGCGCGCGAGCCCGGCAGGCACGAACACCGGGGTGTCGCGCGGGAGTCGACGCAGGGTGGGCGCGTCCAGGTGGTCGTAGTGGTTGTGGCTGATGACGACCGCGTCGACGCGCGGCAGCGCGCTCCAGGCCACGCCCACGGGGGTGATCCGGGCCGGTGTGCCGAGGATCCGGCGCGACCACACCGGGTCGGTGAGGACGGTGAGCCCGCCGATGCGGATCACCCAGCTCGCGTGCCCCGCCCAGGAGACGGCAACCGTGCGCGCGTCCACCCGGGGCAGCGGCGCCGGCTCGAAGGGCAGCAGCGGGATGTCGGCGAGCCCTTCGGCTCCCGGCCGCACCGCGCCCTCCCGGGCGAACCGCGCGAAGCCCTTGACCCCGGGCAGCGGTGCGGTGAGCCGCCCGGCGAACGAACGCGGCCACCGCCGGGGCTCACCGAGCGGCCGGGGCTCGGCCACCCCGGTGTCGGGGCCGAACGGGTCGAGGCGGTCGAGGGGCGGGAAGGCGGGCGGCCGGCGAGAACGCCGGATCGTCGGCGTCCCGTGTGGCCGTACCCCCGCTCATGCCCGTACTCGTACTCGTACTCGTACTCGTACTCGTACTCGTACTCGTGCTCGTGCTCGTACTCGTGCTCGCGCTCGCGCTCGTAGTCGTGCTCGTGGTCGACTCGGACTGCTGCGTCATCGAGGAGGCTCCCATCGCCGAGCGTCGTCGCGGAGATCGTCGAAGACCGATCCCAAGAGGGTCAACGCGCGTTGCGCATGTGGCAGTTCCAGCGGTGCGGGTGAACCGAGGCATGCGGCCCGCTCCTCGGCCGTGTCGCCGAGCAGCGGGCCGGTGGACAGGCGTACCCGCAGCGCTTCCAGGTCGTCGCCGAAGCGGTGGCCGCCTGGCGCGGGCATGCCCAGGCGTGCGGTGAGGAACTCCTCCAGTTCCTGCGCGTCCCCGACGCCGTGCCCGGCGAGCGCCTGGCGCAGCGGTCCGAGGTCCACGTAGAGGTGCCGCCCGGCCTGCGGGGGCCGGGCGACAGCGCCCGCGGCGAGGACCGCGCCGTGCGCGGCGTCGGCCACGCGCGCGTGCAGGCGTACGGCGGACGTGAGCCGCGCGGTGACCGTGTCGGGCTCGTCGAGCGCGTACGCGGCGGTCGCGGCGACGGGCTCGGCGAGCCGGGCACCGAGCACGGTGAGGACGTCGAGGACGCGGGCGCGCAGCCGGGTGCCGTCCGCGGTGGCGGGGAAGCGGGCGATCGCGGCGGGCCAGCCGGCCGGCAGGAAGGCCCCGGAGAGGTCGGTGACGACGGTGACCCGGTCGGGGAGCATCTCGGCGGGGCTGAGCAGCACGGTGTCGTGCGGCCGGTGCAGGGTGTCGCGCCAGGTCTCGTCACTGACCAGGTGCAGCCCCTCGGCGGCGGCGACCTCGACCGTCTCGTGGACCAGCTCGGGCGGTGCGACCGTGGCGGTGGGGTCGTCGGCGACGGAGAGCACGAGCAGACGCGGGTCGCCGCCCTCGGCGCGGACCCGGCGGACGGTCTCCAGGAGGGCGTACGGGTCCGGGATGCCGCCGCTCTCGGCGGGCGTCGCCACGTGGTACACGGATCTTCCCAACAGGCGTGCCTGCGGCGCCCACCACGCGGCGCACGGGCGCGGCACCAGGACATCGCCCCCGAGGGCGCCGGTCAGGGCGAGCAGCAGCACGGGCGCGCCGGGCGCGGCGGCCACGCGGTCGGGTTCGGCGGCCAGACCGCGCCGGGCCCAGTAGCCGCAGGCGGCGTCGAGGAGCGTGGACCCGCCGCCGGTGGGCGCGAGGTCCGTGCGGTGCGCGGTGGCGGCGAGCACCGCGGCGAGGTCGGGCAGGACGGGCAGCCCCTGGTCGGGGAAGGGGGGACCGTAGCGGACCGGACCGTGCCCTTCGCTGTCCGTCCTCCGCATTCACGCCTCCGCGCAGTCCGTGGTGCCGTGCCCTGTCATGCGTGTCCGGCGGTGCCGCCGACCGTGCTGTCGGTGCCGAGTCCGCACCGGGTCGTACGGCGCCGATCAAGCTCTCGGGCTTCGAGTACCCCGCGATGCGCCCTGCCATGGGCGCCCGCCCGGGTGGTACCCGTCACGGGGTCAGCCGTCGCCCGAGGGACCCCTGCGCCGTACCCGGTACACGGCGGCGCCGCACGCGCCCGCCACCAGGACGCCTCCGGTGATGAGCGCCGGGAGCGACTGTGTGAACGCGCCGCCCCCACCGCCGCGGACGCCGTGCTGGACGCCGACGGGAGGTTCCACGGGAAGCTCCGCGGGGCCGCGAGAGGGTCCTGAGCCGCGGTCCACGGTGTACGAGGCGGTCCACTGCTTCGGCTTCCCGCCGGGCGCCACGGGACAGACACCGTCGACGCCCCACTCGGCCCCGGGCCCCACGGCTTCGGGCCCTACGGCGTCCGGCCCCACCGCGTCCGGCCCCACGGCCTCGGGGCCGACGCCGTCCGGCCCCGCGTCGGACCCCACCGCGTCGGGCCCCACCGCGTCCGGTCCCACCGCGTCGGGCCCCACGGCGTCCGGCCCCACCGCTTCGGGCCCGCCGTCCGCTCCCGCGTCCGCGCCCACGTCCTGTCCGCCGGGCGGAATCCGCGCGGTGCCGCTGTACGACGCCCCGCCCGCCGTGCCGTTGTCGCCGGCCACCCGGTTCAGCCGGACCTTGCCGTCCGCGAAACCCTGCGAGGTGGCGTCGATGAAGTCGGGCGGGGCACCGCCGGTCGCGTCGCAGGAGACGGAGACCCTGACGGAACCGCCCGGCGCGACCGAGCTCGGCCTGACCTCCGCGGCCGGATCCGCGGACGCGGCCGGGGCGGCGACGCCGAGGACGGCACCGGCCAGGGCGGTGGCGGACAGGACACGGGCGGTACGGCGCATGGGCTGGGCTCCTTCGGCCGGGCGCTGCCAAGGGGCACGGCCGTCGCGCCCCGGGGGTCTCGGCGGGAAGCCGTCCGACTCCCCCGACCATCACAGCCCGCCCGGAGGCGCGGCGCGCGCGGCCGGGCACCATTCGCGGGACACAGACGCCCGAGCGGGTGACACCGCCCGTTCACCGGCCGAGGTCGTACGGGCGGAGCGGGGTCAGTTGTGCAGGGAGACCAGTTCCTTCTTCAGGCCGTGGCCGCGCCGGTCCACGACGGCGCAGGCGACGTCGGACAGTTTGCGGTTGGTGCCCTGCGAGATCCTGCGCAGCACCGCGAACGCCTCGTCCGCGTCGCAGCCCAGGACGTGCATGACCATGCCGCACGCCTGGTCGACGATGGGCCGTGAGCGCAGCGCGGCCTCCATCTGGTCCAGCTCGGTGAGCGCGGCGCGGTAGGAGCGGTCGCGGACCAGACAGGACGCGGCGAGGTCGCCGAGCGCGCGGGCCGGGCCGTGCGCAACGTCCTCCAGGGTGCCGGGCCGGAAGCTGTAGAGGCTGAGGGTCACGGTGAGGCCCGAGCGTCGGAAGGGCATCGTGATGCTGGAACGCACGCCCGAGTCGAGCGCGACGGCGCGGTACTCGGGCCAGCGCTCGTCCCGCAGCAGGTCCATCGCTTCGACGGGCTCGCCGCGTTCCAGTGCGCTGGGGATGGGTCCGTCGCCGGAGCGGAGCTGGACCGAGACGAGCCCGGCCAGATCGGGGTGGGTCACCGCGGCGGGCCGGTCGTCAGGGCCCTCGCTCCCCGCGACCATGCTGCTGGCGCCGCAGCAGTCGGTGGTGCAGCGGGCGGCCTGTCGGGCGAGTTCCGACAGCCTCCTCACTGGAAGGGTTGATTCCGGTGACTGCGTTCCCAGATGGCCGAGTTGTCGGGTGTCCGGCATGGTTCACTCCTCCTTCCGGATGCGCCTTCCCCTTCACCTGCGCGGAAAACAGCGCGGAAAACGGCATCGACGAGATCCACCCCGGCCGCCCGGGGAATGCCCTGCTCGGGATACGTTCATCGCATGGCGCAGACCGATGAATTCGGTGAAGAACTCGCGGACTTCGTGCGCCGTGTGGCAGAGCTCAAGGCCGCACGGTCCGTACCGAACGACGATCTCCCGACCGTGCTCGACGCGGCGATCTTCGAACTCGACCATGTGGCGGACCAGTTGTGGCCGTGGTACGAGCGGCTGTCCTCGATCGGTCCGTCCGGCAGCGTCTCCCCGCCCCAGGACCGCCAGGAGCAGCAGCTGCTGAAGGCGCTCTTCCAGCGGCTGCCGGTGCCGGTGGCGCTGGTGGACCGCGAGACGGTCGTACGTCGGCTGAACTTCGCCGCGACCTCCTTCACCGGGGTCCGCGCCGGGTATGCGACGGGGCGTCCGCTGACCGGGTTCCTCGCGCACGCCGACCGGGCCGCGTTCCGCTCCCAGGCCGCGGCGGTCGCGCGCGGGGAGGGCGACCGCAGCCTCACGGTCCACCTCCAGCAGCGGCCCGCCTCGCCCGTGCGGGCCACGCTCGCCGCGCTGCGGCCCAGTGGCGAGCAGCGCAACGCCGTCCTGGTGGTGCTGGCGCCTGCGGGTACCCGGGTGCCGTCGGGCGACAGCGGGACCGGCCCGATCCCGACCCTCACCGAGACGACGCGGCACACGGCGCTGATGGATCTGGTGGACGCGATGACCACCGCGCTGGTGAGCGCCCCGGCCGGGGACCGGACGGCGGTGCCTGCGCTGGCCGCCGGGGTGCTGCACGAGCGGTTCGCGGACTGGGCCGTGGTCGACTCGGGGACGCTGCCGCTGACCCGCACGACGGTCCTCGGGCCGTCCGGCTGCGCCGAGGCGGCCCGCGATCTGGCCGCACAGGCGCCCGCCGCGTGCCCCCTCGTCGTCGAGGCGGCACGC